>CAYVCH010000241.1:0-3560 GCA_964449755.1 uncultured Actinomycetes bacterium | reverse complement strand
GCACCACCTTGCCAAGGTGGGGGTCGCGGGTTCGAGTCCCGTCGTCCGCTCCAGACCCAGCGGCTTCAGTGGCCGGCCGGCGTAGACTAGGGACGGCCTCGGCAACCGGGCCGGGTGCCGTCGGCGGGGTGGCCGAGTGGACAGGCAGGGGTCTGCAAAACCCCGCACAGCGGTTCAATTCCGCTCCCCGCCTCCAGGCCGTGTAGGATGGCCGGACCTCGGGCGGTTAGCTCAGGGGGAGAGCGCTTCCTTGACGCGGAAGAGGCCGCAGGTTCAAATCCTGCACCGCCCACCGGGAAGGGCCACGGAGGGGTAGGTGCAGACGCCGCCCGAGGAGCCGGGCCGCCAACAGGTGCCGCTGCCGCCTCCCCCGCCACCCCCAGCGGGCGGGGCGCCGGGCCCCGTGCAGGTCGTCTACGTCCAGGCGCCCAGGACGAACGGGTTCGCCGTGGCCTCCCTCGTCCTCGGGATCCTGTGGCTCTACTGGGTGGGATCCATCCTCGCCCTGGTCTTCGGCTACGTCGCCAAGGGCCAGATCGACCGGTCCGGGGGCGCCCAGGGCGGCCGCGGCCTGGCCATCGCCGGCATCGTCCTGGGCTGGGTGGGCGTGGCGACCCTCCTGCTGGCCGTCGTCTTCCTCGTCGGCGTGCGGGGCGCTGTCGAGGTGGTCGAGGTCAGGCCCTAAGCTGCGGACGCAGGGGCGGCCACGGGGCGGCGCGGGCCTCCTGGCGCGCTGCCCCGGCCCCAGCCCCCTGGCCGGGCCATCCGGCCGCCGCCCGACCATGGAGTCCACTGGGGTTCTGGAACCGCCTCCACCGACAGGGACTCCTCCCGAGGAAAGCCGGCCTCTTGCGCTGCCCCGCGCTGGGTGGCACACTGAGGGAGCCCCGTAGGGGCTCTGGGACGTCCGGGCCGGAAGGCTCGGCGAGGACGGCGGCGCGACGCGGGCACGCGCCGCCGTCTCCTTCCCGGGGGCCGGTGGGGGCCCCCGTCTCCTTCCCGGGGGCCGGTGGGGGTCGCCGGGCGCCCGCCGGGGCTGTCGTAGAGTGGTGCCGTGACCGAGGCCCTGCAGCTCGCCCAGGCGACGGCGCCGGAGGGGGCGGGCCTCCCGCCCCGCTTGCTGGTCCGGCTGGCCGGCGAGGTCGGGACCAAGTCGCCCCGCACGCGCCGGCGGTTCCTGCGGGTCCTGGTGCGGAACCTGCGCCTCGCCCTGCGGGCCGTGGGGGTCCCGGCCGGGGTGCGGTCGCAGTGGAGCCGGGTGGTGGTGGACGCGGCCGACCCGGCCCGGGCCGGGGAGGCCCTGGGCAAGGTCTTCGGGGTGGGCTCCGTCTCCCGGGTCGTGGAGGTGTCTTTCTCCGGCTTGGAGGACCTGGTGGCCAGGCTCGCCCCGGTGTTCTCCGGGCGGGTGGCGGGGCGGACCTTCGCCGTCCGGGCCCGGCGGTTCGGCGAGCACCCCTTCGGCTCCCTGGACGTGGAGCGGGCCCTGGGCACCGCGCTTCTGCCGGGCTCGGCCGGGGTGAACCTCCGGGACCCCGAGGTGACGGCGGTGGTGGAGGTGAACGGCGGCCGGGCCTTCGCCGTCCTCGAGACCTTCCCCGGTCCCGGGGGGCTGCCCCTGGGCTCGGGGGGCCGGGCGGTGTCCCTGTTCTCCGGGGGGTTCGACTCGCCGGTGGCCACCTGGAGTCTCATGCGCCGGGGAGTCCTCTGCGAGCTGCTCGTGTGCGACCTGGGCGGCTGTGGCCAGGTGGGGGAGGCCCTGTCGGTGGCCCGGGCGCTGGCCCTCCGCTGGGCGGCGGGCCTCGCCGTCCGAGCCCACGTGGTGGACCTGGCTCCCGCCGTGGCCGTCCTCCGGGAACGGGTGGAGCCCCGGCTGCGACAGCTCCTGCTGAAGCGGGCCATGTACCGCGCGGGGGCGGCCCTGGCCGAGGTGGTGGGGGCCGAGGCCCTGGTGACCGGGGAGTCGGTGGGGCAGGTCTCCACCCAGACCCTGCGGAACCTGGCCGTCTCCGAGGCGGCCGTCGACCTGCCCGTCCTCCGACCCCTCGTCGGCACCGACAAGGACGAGATCATGGCCCGGGCCCGGGACATCGGGACCTACGCGGCGTCCTCGGAGGTCCAGGAGCACTGCAGCATCGCCTCGGGTCCCGTGGAGACCTGGGCGGCACCGGAGGAGGTGGCCGCCGCCGAGGCCTCGGTGGTGGCCGGTGGCATCGACGACGCCTGGATCCGCGGCCAGGTGGCTCGTCGCTGGGTGGTGGACCTGCGGCGGTGGTCCGCGCCGGGGCCGTCGGAGCTGGTGGTGGACGAGGTCCCCGAAGGGGCGGTGGTGGTGGACGTCCGCGAGCCGGGGGAGGGGCCCCCGGTGGGGGACCGGCAGCTGCCCTTCAGCCGGGCCGCCGAGTGGCTGGGGGAGCTGGACCCCGCCGCCACCTACGTCCTCGTCTGCACCAGCGGCCAGCGGTCGCTGGTGGCGGCAGAGGCCCTGGCGGCCCGAGGGGTCCGGGCCTACAGCCTGGACGGCGGCGCTCGGCGTCTGGCCCGACGGGCGGGCTGAGGACGTGGGCCACCTCGGCCCCGGGGTTCCCCTCGCCATCGTCGTGGACGACGAGGGCGGCGTCTGCCGGACCCTGGCCAGTCGGGTCGGCCTCCCGGTGGCTTCCCCCGGGGAGCTGGGGCTGTCGGCTCCCGGGTCCCTCGGGGGGCCGGAGGCGGCCGCCCGGTTCTGGGCCGAGGCGACCCGCAGGCCCGCCCTGGCGGCGGGGGGGACGGGCATCGTGCTGGCCCGTCCCGACGGAGGGACGGGCCTGGCGGAGTCGGCCGAGGAGGCGGCGGAGGTCCTGTCCCTGGCCGCCGTCCAGCGGCCCCCCCGCCGGGTGGCGGTCTTCGGCGCGGCCTGGGTCGAGGAGGGTGAGGAGACCTACGAGGAGGCCCGCCGCTTCGGCCGCGCGGTGGCGGAGGGGGGGGTGCAGGTGGCCTCGGGCGGCTACTGGGGGGTGATGGCGGCGGTGACCCGGGGAGCCGTGGAGGCGGGCGGCATGGCCCTGGGGATCTCCATCGAGGCCTGGGCCGGGCGGGTGGAGCCGAATCCCTGGCTCACCCACGAGGTCCGGGCCCGGGACCTCTTCGCGCGGCTGCCCCTCCTGTTCGACGCCGACGCCTGGGTGGCCTTCCCCGGAGGGGCCGGCACCCTGGCCGAGGTGGCCCTGGGCTGGAACCTGGCCCAGACGACCCCCGGGGCGGGCCGGCCCCTGCTCGTCGTCGGGGAGGCGTGGGAGCCGTTGCTGGCCACCTTCCGGGACCGGCTCATCCTCACGGCCCCCGAGGACCTGGCCCTCATCGAAGCGGTCCCTACGGCGGAGGCGGCGGCGGCCCGGGTGGTGGGGCTCTGAGCCGAGGGGCGGCGGGTGCTATCTTCAAGGGCGCGGGCGCGTAGCTCAGCGGGAGAGCGCTTGCTTCACACGCAAGAGGCCAGAGGTTCAAATCCTCTCGCGCCCACGGGTCCTCTCGCGCCCACGGCGGCGGCCCTCGGCCCGTCGCCGGAGGGCGGCCAGTAGGGCGGA
>CAYVCH010000240.1:0-3584 GCA_964449755.1 uncultured Actinomycetes bacterium | reverse complement strand
CTCCCCCTCCCCCCCGGAGGGTGGGAGGGGGCTGGGGGTGCGGGGGGCTGGCCCCAGGGGGTGCGGGGGGCTGGAGGGCCCCCGGGCGGGGCTGGCGGGCGGGGCCGGTGGGGGCAGACGCCCCTCCCCCCTGGGGGTGGGAGGGGTCGGGGGTGCGGGGGGCTTGAATGACCCCCCAGGCCGACTTCCTGCTCCTCGAGGCCGACGAGCTGGTCACCGGGGAGCCCCGCCTCGGTGAGGGCCCGCTCGGCGTGATCCGGCGCGGTGCCCTGGCGGCCCTCGGCGGCGCGATCGTCTGGGTCGGGCCGGCAGCGGAACTCCGGCGGGCGGTCGAGCCGCGGGGCGACCCCCTCGAGCTGGACGCGCGGGGACGCGTGATCGTCCCGGGCTTCGTCGACTCCCACACCCACCTGGTCTTCGCGGGCTCCCGGGAAGAGGAGTTCGCCCGGCGGATCGCGGGGGCGAGCTACCAGGAGATCGCGGCCGCCGGGGGCGGCATCCTCGCCACGGTGGCGGCCACGCGGGCGGCGACGGTCGACGAGCTGGTGGCCCTGGCCCGGCGCCGCCTGGAGCTGGTCCTCCAGCACGGCACCACCACGGTGGAGGTGAAGTCGGGCTACGGCTTGACGACCGCCGACGAGCTGAAGATGCTGGAGGCGATCCGGCGGCTGCGGGCGAGCCAGCCCGTGGAGATCCACGCGACCTTTTGCGGGGCCCACGAGGTTCCGCCGGAGTTCCGCTCTGACCCGGACCGGTACGTGGACCTGGTGGTCGAGGAGATGCTGCCCGAGGTGGCGCGGCAGGGGCTCGCCGAGACCTGCGATGTCTTCTGCGAGCGGGGGGTGTTCTCGGTGGCCCAGGCCCGCCGGGTCCTCACGGCCGCCGGGGCCCTGGGGCTCCGGGCGAAGCTCCACGCCGACGAGTTCAGCCCCTCGGGGGGCGCCGAGCTGGCCGCCGAGGTCCAGGCGCTGTCGGCCGACCACCTGCTCCACGTCCGGCCGGAGGGGATCCGGGCGCTCCGGGCCGCGGGGGTCACGGCCACGCTCCTGCCCGGCACGTCCTTCTTCCTGGGGCTCCCCTACGCCCCGGCGCGGGCCCTGCGCGAGGCCGGGGTGCCCGTGGCGCTGGCGACGGACTTCAACCCGGGCTCCTCCTACACCCCCAACATGCAGCTGATCCTCACGCTGGCCTGCACCCAGATGCGGCTGACGGTGGAGGAGGCGATCGAGGCGGCGACGCGGGGTGGCGCCCGGGCGCTCGGGCGGCAGGCGCGGGTGGGCTCCCTGGCCCCGGGCAAGCAGTGCGACCTCCTGGTGCTGGACATCCCCAACTACCGGCACCTGCCCTACCTGTACGGGGTGAACCACGTCCAGACCGTGGTCAAGGGCGGCCGGCTCGTGTGGCCCGCGCCGCCCTGAGCCGCGGGGGTCATCCGAGCCGAGAAGGAGGCTCTGCCATGCGACGCGGGACCGGATGCCTCGTCACCCTGCCCCCACGCCCAGGAGCCCATCCGCCTGGGCTTCTTCGCGCCGCTCACGGGCTTCGCGGCCGCGGACGGTGCCAGCGCCAGGCACTCCGCCGAGATCGCGGTGGAGGAGCTGAACGCCGCCGGGGGACTCCGGGGGCGGAAGGTGGAGCTGGTGGTCTACGACGACCGCCACGACTCCAAGGAGGCGGTAGCCCTCGGGACCAGGCTCGTCGAGCGAGACCGGGTGGTGGGCGTCGTGTCGGGCTCCTACTCGATGCCGAGCCGGGTGACCGCCCCGATTTTCGCCCGGGCGGGCCTGCCGATGACGGTGGCCTACGCGGTCCACCCCGACGTGACCAAGGCGGGGCCCTGCGTGTTTCGCAACGGGTTCCTGGCCACCGTGGAGGGCGCGGCGGGCGCCGAGGCCCTGGTCAAGCTCATGGGGGCGAAGCGCATCGCGGTCCTCACCGTGGACAACGACTTCGGGCGGACCGCCTCCCGGGCCTTCATCGACCGCGCGAAGGCGCTCGGGGCCGAGATCACCTCGGAGCAGGTCTACCCCCTCGGCGAGAAGGAGTTCAGCCCGCACCTGACCAAGATCCGGGAGCAGGGCGTCGACGCCCTCTACCACACCTCCTACTACAACGAGGGGTCGCAGATCGTGCGCAAGGCCCGCGAGCTGGGCCTCCGGGTCCACATCGAGGGCACCGAGGGGGTGGACTCGCCCAAGTACCTGGAGCTGGCGGGCCCTGCGGCGGAGGGCACGACGTTCACCACCAACCTGAACCGGGACTCCCAGAACCCCGCCGTCCAGGAGTTTCTCCGGAAGTACCGCGCCCGGACCGGCGTCGAGGGGGACATGGTGGGCGCCTCGGCGTACGACGCCGTGAAGATCCTGGCCCGCGGCATCGCCGAGGGGGGGACCGACGCGCGGGCGATCTGCCAGGCCCTCCAGGGCCTCCGGAACTTCCAGGGCATCACCGGGACGATCGCCCAGTTCGTCCAGGGCGAGGTCACCAAACCGGTCCAGATCCAGGTGGTCCGGGACGGGCGCTTCCGGTTCTTCGCCGAGATCACCAACCCCGAGGTGATCACGCCGGTGAAGTAGCACGCCAGCGCCCGTGGCCCGCGCCCCGGCCTCCGGCGTCCCGGGCCCCGGACCCGCTACCGGACCCGGCGGGGCCGGTCGCTCCCCCGCCGGCCGGGGCGCTGCCGGGCCACCGGGCTGAGCACCCGGCGGGTTCGCGGAGGTTCGCGCGATCCTCGCCCAGCAGGTCGTCAACGGCCTCACGGTCGGGGCCCTGTACGCCCTCATGGCCCTCGGCCTGACCATGGTCTACGGGGTCCTCCGGGTCCTGCACATCGCCCACGCCGCCGTCTTCACCCTCGGGGCCTACGGCGGCCTCGTCGCCTTTCGCGCCACGGGGAGCCTCGCCGTGAGCCTCCTCGCGGCGATGGCCGTGGCCACCGCCACCGGGCTCGGCATGGCACGCTGGGTGTACGTCCCGCTCCTCGCCCGGCCCCCCGTCGCGACCCTCATCGCCTCCATCGGCCTGTTCATCGCGGCCGAGGAGGTCTTCCGGATCGCAGCGGGGCCCCAGCCCTACTCCTTCAACGCGCCCCCGCTCCTGCCGGACCTGACCCTGGCCGGCCTCGCCGTCACCGGGCCGCAGGCCCTGGTCGGGCTGGTCACGGCCAGCCTGCTCCTGGGCCTCTGGCTGTTTCTGGCGCGGACGGACCTCGGCCTCGCCCTGCGGGCGGCCAGCCAGGACCGGGAGATGGCGGCGGCGGTGGGGGTGGCGGTGCCGCGCGTGGTGGCCCTGGCCTTCGCCGTCGGCTCCGCGCTGGCGGGGGCGGCGGGGACCCTGGTGGGGATCTACTACAACTCGGTCTCCCCGACGATGGGCGGGGTCACGGCCTACAAGGGACTGGCCATCATCGTCCTGGGCGGGCTTGGCTCCGTCCCCGGCACGGTCCTCGGCGGGCTCCTGGTCGGGGTCGTCGAGACGCTGCTGATCTCCTTCGCCGAGTTCGCGCTCCCGCGGGATGCCTGGGCCTTCCTGGCCATGATCGCCGTCTTCCTGGCCCGGCCGCAGGGCCTGCTCGGGCGGTGACG
>CAYVCH010000239.1:0-3598 GCA_964449755.1 uncultured Actinomycetes bacterium | reverse complement strand
CACCCCCAGCGAGCGAGCCAGGGCCGCCAACGCCCTCGGCGCCGACCTGCTGATCTCGATCCACCTGGGCGGCGGGCCGCCGTCCTGCGAGGGCGCCACCTGCTCCTACTTCGGCAGCGGCACCACCCACTCGCCTGCCGGCCGCCGCCTGGCCGAGCTGATCCAGGAGGAGCTCAGCCAGGGCCTCGGCCTCCGGGACGGCCGCACCCATCCCCTGGCCCTCGCGATCCTGCGCGAGACCCGCATGCCCGCCGTGCAGGTGGAACCCTGCTACCTCACGAATCCGCGGGAGGAACGGCTCCTCGCCGACCCCGGCTTCCGGGCCCGGGTGGCCGCCGCCGTCGCCTCCGGCCTGGAGCGGTTCCTCGAGGGACCAGCGGCCAGGGCCCCCTGACGGCAGCCCGCCGCGCCAACGGGCGGGTGGCCCTCAGGCGGTGTCCACGGAGACGGCCGCACCGGCCGACCCCACCATGGCCGGACGCTCGTGGAGGTCCAGCCTGAGCAGGGGGAAGCGCGCGTGGTCCCGGACCACCACGAACCCGTTGGCCACCAGGAAGGGCAGGGGCAGCACCCAGTTCCCGTCCCAGGCCCGGTCCCCGACGGCCTCCACCGCCCGGTAGCCCCGGTCCACGACGTCCCGGGCCACGCTCCGCACCAGCTCGCTCCCCAGGCCGCGGCCCCGGTGCCCCTCGACGACGTAGCAGTAGGAGAGGTACACGGCGTCCGGGGACGCCGCGGCCGCCGCCGGGTACTCCCGCAGCCTGGGGAAGAGCGTCGAGGGGGCGTACTCGGCGAACCCCAGGGGCGTCCCCTCCTCGAGGGCCAGCTTGCCGCAGCGCCCCCACTCGAGCAGCGTGGACGAGAACCACTCCTCCTTGTGAAAGGGGGCGTCGGTCTCCGCCACCGGCTCCGCCAGCTCCCAGAAGACGCAGGTCAGGCACTCCTTCGGCACCAGGCCGAAGTTCTCGAGGTCGACATCGACGATGCGGGTCGGCATCCGGGGATCAGGAGGGGCGCCCGCGGGCCGACAGGCGAGCCAAGAGCAGCCCCAGGGCCAGCCCCAGGGCCACCGCCCGCGCGACCCGCGCGATCTCGGAGGAGTCGATGCGTTCCGTGCAGCCATCGTAGGCCAGGCCACCAGCCGGAACAAGGGGGCCGGCACGCCGTGGGCCGGCCAGGAGGGCGTCCCCTGGCCCTCTGGGCGGCCATGGCCGTCGCCTGGGACACGGCAGGGGCCGGGCGCGCGTGACGACGTTCCCCCCGAGCCACATCCACGCCGGCCCTTCGCCGGCTCCCCCCGCACCGGGCTGCGTTGCCAGCGGCCGGGCCCACGTGGTCAGGCCCCAGACCCTCGGGCTCCCCCTCCGCACCCGCATCCGTTGCTAGGATGGCGCCCCATGGCCGAGCTGTCCGTCGACCCCTACGCGGAGCTGTACGCGCGACGGACGGCCGGCATGTCGGCGTCGGAGGTGCGGGCCCTCTTCGCCGTGGCCGCCCAACCCGAGGTGGTCTCCCTGGCGGGGGGGATGCCCTACGTCCAGGCCCTCCCCCACGAGGACGTCGTGGCCGTGGTTCGCCGGGTCCTCGAGCACCGGGGGAGCACCGCCCTCCAGTACGGGGGCGGCGCCGGGCTGCCCTCCCTCCGGGCCCGCCTCGCCGAGCTCATGGCCGAGGAGGGCGTCGAGGCGGACCCTGAGGCGGTCGTGGTCACGAACGGGGGCCAGCAGGCCCTCGACCTCCTGGGCAAGATCCTCATCGACCCCGGCGACGAGATCGTCGTGGAGGCGCCCTCCTACGTGGGGGCCCTGTCGGCCTTCTCCGCCTACGAGCCGCGCTTCCTCCCCGTGGAGCTGGACGACGAGGGCATGATCGTCGAGCAGCTCGAGGAGCTGCTGGTCCGGGGGGCGCGGCCCAAGTTCGTCTACACGGTGCCCACCTTCCACAACCCCGCCGGCGTGACCATGTCCCGCGAGCGGCGGGAGCGCCTGGTGTCGCTGTGCGCCGAAGCCGGCATCCCCATCCTGGAGGACAACCCCTACGGCCTCCTCCGCTTCGAGGGGGAGGGCCTGCCGACCCTCCGGTCCCTGGACCCCGACAACGTGATCTACCTGGGGACCCTGTCCAAGGTCTTCTCCCCCGGCATCAGGGTGGGCTGGGCCCTGGCCCAGCCCGGCGTGGTCCAGCGCCTCGTGCTGGCCAAGGAGGCGGCCGACCTCTGCAGCAGCTCCTTCACCCAGCTCATGGGCGAGGAGTACCTGGCCGACGCCCGGTGGCGGGACAACCTGGCCGCCCTGGTCGAGATCTACCGCGGCCGGCGCGACGCGATGCTGGCCGCCCTGGAGCGGCACTTTCCGCCGGACGCCAGCTGGACCCGCCCCGCCGGCGGCTTCTACGTCTGGGCCCGCGTCCCCGCGTACCTCGACACCTCCGCCCTGCTCGCCGCCGCCGTGGAGCGCCGGGTCGCCTACGTCCCCGGCTCGGCCTTCTACACGGACGGGCGCGGGCGCGACCGCCTCCGGCTCTCCTTCTGCTACCCCACCGAAGAGCAGATCCACGAGGGGGTGCAGCGACTGGGGGAGCTCCTCGTCGACGAGGAGCGGCTGTACCGGTCCATGTCGCGATGACCCGGGTCGCCGTCCTCGGCGGCGGCCGCTCGCCCGAGCGCGAGGTGTCGCTCCGCTCCGCCCACCGCGTCCAGGCAGCCCTGGCTGAGGCGGGCCACGACGCCTTCCTCCTGGACCCCGCCGAGTCCCCCCTCGTCGAGACCCTGGCCTCGACCGGGGCGGACGCCTGCTACGTGGCCCTCCACGGCGTCGAGGGGGAGGACGGGACGGTCCAGCGGCTCCTGGAGCTCCTGGGCCTGCCCTACACGGGCACCGGCCCCCTCGCCTGCCGGGTGGCCTTCGACAAGATGCTGGCCAAGGAGGTCCTGGCGGGGGCGGGCATCGCCACGCCGAGGTGGGCGGCGGTGGAAGCCGCTGCCCTGCGGGACCTGGCCGCCGGCGCCGCCCTCGCGCGGGTCGTCGAGCGCGTCGGCCTCCCCGCCGTCGTGAAGCCGGCCCGAGCGGGCTCGGCGATGGGGGTCCGCTTCGTCGAGCGCGAGGTGGACCTGCCGTCGGCCGTCATGGGCGCCCTGGCCTTCTCCGACGCCGCCATCGTCGAGGCCCGGGTGGAGGGCACCGAGGTCGCGGCGGGCGTCGTCGGCCTCCCCGTGGAGGCCCTGCCCCTCGTGGAGATCGTCCCCAAGGGCGGCCTCTACGACTACGCCGCCCGGTACACGGTGGGCGCCACCGAGTACTTCGCCCCGGCCCGCCTCCCCGCCGAGGTGGCGGCGGCGTGCGAGCGCACGGCCCTGGCCTGCTTCGAGGCCCTGTCCCTGCGCGACGTCGCTCGCGTCGACCTCATCGTCGACGGGGCAGGCGCCCCCTGGGTCCTGGAGGTCAACGTCTCCCCCGGCATGACCGACACGAGCCTGTTGCCGATGGCCGCCCGGGCAGCCGGCCTGTCCCTGCCGGAGCTCTGTGACCGGGTCCTGCGCGCCGCCCTCGCCCGGTCGGGGCCGCCGCCCCCCTCCCCCCCAGCATCGCCGGTCGCCGGC
>CAYVCH010000238.1:0-3605 GCA_964449755.1 uncultured Actinomycetes bacterium | reverse complement strand
CTCCGGCGTCGTCAGCCCCGGCAGCTCCCGGACGACGACCCGCCGGGCCTCCAGGTCCACCGAGACGACCACGTCCTTCAGGGCCGGCACCAGGGTCTCCCGTCCCCCCGCCACGGCGACCCAGACGTCGTTCGCCGGCGTGGGCACGACCTCGGTGAGGACCCCCAGGGAGCGGCCGGAGTCCGTGACCACCTCGCAGCCCTCCAGCTGGTGGGGCCACCAGGCGCCCTCGGGCAGCTCCGGCAGCATGGACTCGGGGACCACCAGCAGCCGGCCCCGCAGAGCCTCGGCGGCGGCGCGGTCGGGGACCTCCCGGAACTTCACCAGGAGCCGCCGCCCGTGGGGCCGGGTCGCCTCCACGGTGAGGGGTCGACCGTCCTCCAGGTACACGACCGACCCCGGCGCGTACCGCCCCTCCACCTCGGAGAGGACGAGGACCGCCACCTCGCCGCGGATCCCGTGGGCCCGGGTGACCCGCCCCACGGCGACGGTGGGGCCGTCCCCCTGCGCCGGCTCCTCGGGCCTCACCCGACGATCTCGACCCGGGCCGAGCGGCCCTGCTTGCTGGCGGCGGCCCGCACGACCTGGCGGATGGCCCGGGCCGTCCGGCCGCCCCGGCCGATGACCTTGCCCATGTCGTCGGCGTGGACCCGCAGCCGGACGACGACGCCCCGGTCGTCCTCCTCCTCGGTCACCTCGACGGCGTCGGGGTTGGCCACCAGCTCGCGGGCCAGGAACTCCACGAGCTCCTTCACGAAGCGGCCTTCTTCTCCTTCGCTTCGGCCCGGAACCGTTCCCAGATCCCCGTCTTCTCCAGCAGGCGACGGACGGGCTGCGACGGCTGGGCCCCCACCCGCAGCCAGTGGAGGACCCGCTCCTCGTCGATCTCGACCACCGAGGGGTCCGCCAGCGGGTGGTACTTGCCGACGCTCTCGATGAACCGACCGTCCCGCGGGCTGCGCTGGTCGGCCACGACGACCCGGTAGAAGGGTCGCTTCTTCGCCCCCATCCGCATCAACCTGATCCTCGTCGCCATGGTCGCCTCTCTCAGCGGAGCCCGGGTGGCCGGCGCAGCCCCCGGGGGACCCGGTGGCCCGCAAGCATGCCCTTCATCACCCTCCGTGCCTGCTCGAACTCCCGGAGCAGGGCGTTCACCTGGGCCGTCGTGGTGCCCGACCCGCGGGCGATCCGGGCACGGCGGCTGCCGCCGATGATAGCGGGATTCCGCCGCTCCTCGGGGGTCATGGACAGGATGATGGCCTCGGCCCGCCGGAGCTGGCCCTCGCCCAGGCCGGTCCGAAGCTCCTTCAGCGCGCCCTTGCCCCCGGGCACTCCCGGGAGCATGGCCAGGAGGTCCTGGAGGGGTCCCAGCTGGCGCACCTCCCGGAGCTGGACCAGGAAGTCCTCCAGGGTGAACCGGGCCTCCCGCAGCCGCCTCGCCGACTCCCTCGCCCGCGCGGCGTCCCCCGCGCGCTCGGCCCGCTCGATGAGGGTGAGGACGTCGCCCATGCCGAGGATCCGCTGGGCCATCCGGTCGGGGTGGAAGGGCTCCAGGTCGGCCGGCCCCTCGCCGGTGGCCGCGAAGAAGACGGGGCGCCCGGTGACGGCGGTGATGGAGAGGGCGGCCCCGCCCCGGGCGTCACCGTCCAGCTTGGTCAGGACGAAGCCGCTGGTGTCCACCTCCCGCAGGAAGGCCCGGGCCTGGACCACGGCGTCCTGCCCGGTCATGGCGTCGCAGGCCATGAGGACGTGGTGCGGACGGAGGGCGTCCCGCACCCGGCGGGCCTCCCGCATCATCTCGGCGTCCACGTGCAGGCGCCCCGCGGTGTCCACGATCACGACGTCGAAGCCTTCCCGGGCGGCGTGGCGGAGGGCGCCCGTGGCCACCTGCACCGGATCTCCCCCGGCGGAGACGACCTCCACTCCCACCTCCCGGCCCAGGGCGGCGAGCTGCTCCCGGGCGGCGGGACGCCTGAGGTCGGCCCCGACGAGGAGGGGACGCCGCCCCTCCTCCAGGAGCCGGCGGGCGAGCTTCGCGCAGGTCGTGGTCTTCCCCGAGCCCTGGACCCCGGCCACCATCACCACCGCCGGGCGGGCCGGGGGAAGCCGGAAGGGGCGGTGCTCGCCACCCATGCTCACCGTGAGCTCGTCCCGCACGACCTTCACCACCTGCTGGGCGGGGGTGAGGCTCCGCATCACCTCCTCCGAGAGGGCCCTGACCCGGACCCGGGCCAGCAGGTCGTCCACCACCTCGACGGCCGCGTCGGCCTCGAGGAGCGCCGCGCGCAGGTCGGCCAGGGCGGCGTCCACCTGTCCGGGGTGGAGCTTCCCCCGGGCGCGGAGCTTCCTGAAGACCGCGTCCAGCCGGTCCGTGAGCGCCTCGAACATCGGACGCCCGAGTCTAGCCCGCTGACCCGCCCTGCCGGCCCAGGACCCGCTCGACGGTGCCGAGGAGGGCCGGGGGCGAGAAGGGCTTCGTGAAGTACCCGTCGGCCCCCAGCTCGACGGCGGGCCGTCGGCCCTCCTCGCCGGTGGCCGTGACGACGATGACGCGGACGCCCGAGGTCGCCGGGTCCTCCTTGATCCGCCGCAGCACCTCTGCCCCGCTCTCCCCGGGGATGTTGAGATCCAGCAGGACCACGTCGGGGAGCCGCTCCCTGGCCACGGCCAGGGCGGCGGCCCCGTCGGCGGCCTCCAGCACCTGGAAGCCCTCGGGCTCGAGGACCAGCCGGATGGCCTCCCGCATCGTGGGGTGGTCCTCGACGACCAGGACGGTGGCGCCCACGTCAGCCCCGGACGAGCCCCTCCGCGAAGGCCCGTGGGCGGAAGGGCTCCAGGTCGCCCAGGCCCTCCCCCGTGCCCACCAGCTTCACCGGGACCCCCAGCTCCTCCCGCACCGCCAGCACCACGCCGCCCCTGGCCGTCCCGTCCATCTTCGCCAGCACCACCCCGGTCACGCCCAGGGCCTCGGTGAAGGCCCGGGCCTGGGCCAGGCCGTTCTGGCCGGTCGTCGCGTCGAGCACGAGGAGGGTCTCGTCGACCCTCGCCCCCGCCCGCTCGACCACCCGCTTCAGCCTGGCCAGCTCCTCCATGAGGGGGCGCCGGGTGTGCAGCCGCCCCGCCGAGTCCACGATGAGCACGTCGGAGCCCCGGGCCTGGGCCGCCTTCACGGCGTCGAAGGCGACGGCCCCGGGGTCGGCCCCCCGCGCCTGGGCCACCAGGTGGGCGCCGGCCCGATGCGCCCAGGCGGCGAGCTGCTCGGCGGCCGCCGCCCGGAAGGTGTCGCTGGCCGCGACGCTCACCCTGCGGCCCCCCCGGGCGAGGAGGGCGGCGAGCTTGCCGACCGTGGTGGTCTTCCCCGAGCCGTTGACCCCGACCACCAGCACCACCGCCAGCCGGTCGGCGGGCAGGTTCAGGGCCTCCTCCTGCCCCAGGATGGCCACCACCTCCTCCGCCAGGATCTCCTCGGCGTCGGCCCCCGGCGACCAGCGCCGCCGGATCCGCGCCACCAGGTCGGCGGCGGCCCGGGGGCCCACGTCGGCCCGGACCAGCAGGTCCTCCAGGCGCCTCCAGTCCTCCTCGCAAGGGGCGCCCCGGTCGAGGAG
>CAYVCH010000237.1:0-3614 GCA_964449755.1 uncultured Actinomycetes bacterium | reverse complement strand
TACGGGGTGGCCTCCCTCTACTACACCGGAGCCCTGCAGACCGTCGCGTACAAGGTCCCGGCCTACAAGTTCGAGGGGCTCCGGGCCTTCACCAACAAGCCTCCGTGCGGACCCAAGCGGGGCCACGCCACCCCCCAGCCCCGGTTCGGCCTCGAGATCCACCTCGACAAGGCGGCCTGCGACCTCGGCCTCACCCCGTCCGAGCTCCGCCGCCGCCTCATCGTCGAGGAGCACTCCCGCACCGTGAACTGGCTGCGGATCACCAGCTGCGGCCTGCGTGAGTGCCTGGAGCGGGTGGTCGAGGCGAGCGGCTTCGAGGACCGGTGGGGTCGCCTCCCCGAAGGTCACGGCGTGGGCCTGGCCTGCTCCGCCTACCTCTCGGGGGCGGGGCTGCCCATCTACTGGAACGAGCTGCCTCACACCTCCGTGACGGTGGAGGTGGATCGCCAGGGAGGGGTCACGGTCCTCTGCGGGGCGACCGACGTCGGCCAGGGCTCGGACACCGTGCTCGCCACCACCGTGGCGGAGGTCCTCGGCCTCGACCCCGCCGACGTGCGCCTGGTCACCGCCGACACCGAGCTCACCCCGGTGGACCTCGGCAGCTACTCCTCCCGGGTCACCTTCATGATGGGAAACGCCGCCCTGGAGGCCGCCTCCCACGTCCGCGACCTCCTCCTGCAGGCCGTCGCCGAGGAGCTCGGGGTGCCCACCGAGGCCCTCACCTGTGCCGACGGCCACGTGCTCACCGAGGGGCGGCGCCTCACCTTCGCCGAGGCCGCCCGCCTCGCCGAGGCCCGTTTCGGGGGCCTCGCGGCCACCGGCTCCTACACCCCACCTCCCCTGGCCGGCCCGTACAAGGGCTCGGGGGTCGGCCCCTCCCCCGCCTACTCCTACTCGGCCTGCGTCGTGGAGGTGGAGGTCGACCCCGAGACGGGCATCGTCGTCCCCCGCAAGGTATGGCTCGCCCACGACGTGGGCCGGGCCATCAACCCCCTCCTGGTGGAGGGCCAGATCGAGGGGTCGGTGTACATGGCCCTGGGGGAGGCCCTCATGGAGGAGCAGGCCTTCCGGAAGGGACGGCACCGAGGGCCCTCCATGCTCGACTACAAGAGCCCCACGGTCCTGGACATGCCCGAGGTGGAGGCCATCGTCGTGGAGACCCGGGACCCCGAGGGACCCTTCGGAGCCAAGGAGGTGGGGCAGGGACCGCTCCTGCCCGTCGCGCCGGCCCTTTCCAACGCCGTCTACGACGCCCTCGGCGTGCGGGTGGACGAGCTGCCGATCACCCCCGAGAAGGTCCTGAAGGCCCTGGAGCGGAGGGCCAGGGGGGAGGAGCCCCGCGTGGGCCCGACGGAGGTGCCGGAGGCGCCCTTCCGCGCGCCCACCGTGGTGGCGCCCCCGGCCGAGGCTCCAACCCTGGCGGGGATCCTGGGGAGGGGATGAGGGATGCTCCGGCTGCCCCCCTTCACCTACCTCCGGGCCCGGAGCGTCGCCGAGGCCGTCGAGCTTCTTGCCGCCCACGGCCCGGACGCCGCGCCCCTGGCGGGCGGCACCGACCTGCTGCCCAAGATGAAGCGCCGGCAGCTGCGGCCCGCCCACCTGGTCGGGCTCTCGAGGCTCCCCGAGCTCCGGGGCCTGGAGGGCTCGCCGGCGTCGGGCCTCTCGATCCGCGCCGGGGAGCCCCTGGCCCGGGTGGCCACCCACCCCGACGTCCTCCGGGGCTACCCCGCCCTGGCCCGGGCCGCGGCCGCCGTGTCCACCCCGCAGCTCCGCGCCATGGGCACCCTCGGGGGGAACCTCGCCGTGGACCCCCGTTGCACCTACTACGACCAGACCGAGGAGTGGCGCGAGAGCATGGGCCCCTGCCTGAAGGTGGGGGGCGAGGTCTGCCTCGTTGCCCCTGGGGGCTCCCGGTGCTGGGCCGTCTCCTCCTCGGACACCGCCCCCGCCCTCATCGCCCTGGACGCTCGGGTCACCCTCCGGGGGGTCGAGGGGGAGCGGACCGTCCCCCTGGCCGACCTCTACAGCAACGACGGCATCGCCTACCTGACCCGCCGCCCCGACGAGGTGATCACCGAGGTCCGCCTCCCCCCCGCCGACGGGTGGCGCTCCACCTACCTGAAGCTCCGCCGCCGGGGCTCCTTCGACTTCCCCATCCTCGGGGTGGCCGCGGCCCTCCGCCTGGAGGACGGGGTCGTCGCCGAGGCCCGCATCGTCCTCGGCGCCGTGGCCTCCCGCCCCGTCCGGGCCGAGGCGGCGGAGGCCCTCCTCGCCGGCCTGCAGCCCACCCGGGAGCTGCTGGCCGAGGTGGCCCGGCGGGCCGGCGACCCCGCCAAGCCCCTGGACAACGCCGACCTCCCCCACCCCTGGCGCAAGCGGATGAGCCGGGTCTTCGCCCGGCGGGCCCTGGCACAGCTCACCGGCCTCGAGGCCTGAGCCCGCGGCACCCCACGGGCTCGGGGCCCGACCGGGCTCATTCGCGCCGGAAGGCGGTGCCGAGGGCGGAGGGCGGGTCGCCGGCCAGGATGCGCTTGAGGGCGGGGTGGCGCTCTCCCAGGTCCCGGAACCAGCGGAGGTACACGAGGACCAGGGCCAGGATCATCAGGACGAAGGGCAGCAGGCCGAGGACCTGGGTGAGGCCCGGGAAGACGGGCTGCAGCTTGATGGCGGCCACCTGGAGGGCCCCGAAGAGGTAGGCGCCGATGGCGACCCGAAGGGGATGCCAGCCCCCGAAGATGACGATGGCCAGGGCGATCCACCCGAAGTTCTGGGTCAGGCCCTCGCGCCAGCCGAACTTCACGTCCAGCGAGAAGGCGGCACCGGCCACCCCGGCCAGGGCGCCTCCGACCAGGGTCGCGGCGTAGCGGACGCGGTTCACGTCCAGCCCCCGGGCGAAGGCGGCCTCGGGGCGCTCGCCCACGGCCTGGAGCTCCAGGCCGTGCCGGGTCCGGTACATGAACAGGTAGACCCCGACGAGGAGGAGGAAGCTCCCGTACACGGAGAGGTTGTGCCGGAACAGCACGCCCCCCAGGAACGGGATGTCGGCCAGGACCGGGACGGGCAGGGAGGGGACCCCCCGCCCCTGGATCCCCACGTAGGCGTCCCCCAGGAAGGCGCTCATCTGGATCCCCAGGAGCGTGAGGACGAACCCCACGGCGATCTGGTTCAGGCCGAGCTGGATGCTGGAGAAGGCGATGATGGCGGCCATCACGGCCCCGACCCCCGCGGCGGCGGCGAAGCCGAGGGCCGGGCTGCCCGTCTCGAAGGCCACGGCGAAGCCGGTGAGGGCGGAGAGCATGATGGTCCCCTCCATGGAGAGGTTGATGACCCCCGACCGCTCGGCGACGGTCTCACCCAGGGCGGCGTAGACCAGGGGCGTCGCCGCCGCGACGATGGAGGCGAGGGTCGCCTCCACGTTCAGGCCTCCTCCGCCATGGTGGCCCTGCGCTCCAGTTCCCCCGCCGCCTCCGGGGCCACGGCCCCTTCCCGGGAGCGCCGGGCCCACCACAGCTGGGCCCCGCCGGCGAGCAGCACGAACAGGACCAGGACCCCCTGGAGGATGCCGCCCACCGCCGCGTCCAGGTTCAGCCGGAGGGGGAGCTGGGTGCTGCCCA
>CAYVCH010000236.1:2526-3680 GCA_964449755.1 uncultured Actinomycetes bacterium | reverse complement strand
CCACCTGGAGGACGGCCTGGCGGAGACCGTGGCCTACATGAAGGGGATCTAGGAGGCGCCCTCCTCCTCGGGCCCCGAGGCCCTCAGGGCGGAGCGGATCTTCTCCAGGAAGGGGCCTGGACGGCGGCCGGAGGCGGTGGCCAGCACCTCCAGGTCCCCGGCCCGGAGGACGATGGTCTCCCTGGGCCGCTCGCCCCGGAGCGCCATGACCTCCTCGACGAAGGCGGACACGATCCGTCCCTCGGGCCCCGTGAGCCCCTCGACCTTGGTGAGGTCGATGACCACCGGGGGCTTGCCGTCCACGGCCCGGAGGATCTGGGCCAGCAGGCGCTCGGGGGCGATGCCGTAAAGCCGCGCCAGCTCGCAGAAGCGCTCCAGGCTGATGGCCCGCTCGCCCCGCTCGTAGCCGGCCACCGAGGTCGGCTTGAACCTGCTCCCGGAGACGCGGCCCACGTCCCTCAGGGACAGCCCCCGTGCCCGCCGGGCCCGCCTGAGGGCTCTACCAACCTCGAGGGGGAACCGATCCATCCCGAGCCTCGCACGACGGCCTGATGCGATTGGACGTGCCTGCACCGGGCAGGCCGCGGGGGAAGTCGGCGTAGTCTACGGCACCCGTCGGGCCTTCGCATTCGGTAGCCGCCGTAGCTTTCCTACGCGGGCCTCGCCCGTCCGGGGGAGCGGCAGGGCCCCGGAGGAGGGACCGCGGCATCCCCCTTGTCTGAACGCGGTCCGCGTTCTATCGTAGCCTGCATGACCCACGCTGGCCGAGGGAAGGAGGGAGCGGCGTTGGGAGGGGACCACCGGTGGGTGCGGTAGGCAACGGCCAGGAGGTCCTCGTCGACCTGTGCCACGCGCTCGGGTCGGCCTCCGATCTCGCGGAGGTCGCGAGGTCCGCGGGGAGGTGGGTCCGGGCGGCCCTCGACAGCGAGGAGGCCCGGGTCCGGGTCGCGCTGCCCGACGCCGGCGGTCAGCTCCGCGCGGCCTGGGGCGAGGGCGACGGGTGGGCGAGGTTGGGGCGGAAGCGGTCGGCCCGGCGGCGCCTGGCCTTCCGGACCAAGCAGGCGGCCCGGCTCGACCTCCGCGGAGGAGATGGGCGGGTCGTGGTCCTGGTTCCCCTGGTGAGCCGGGGTCGGGCCCTGGGGGTCCTCGAGGTG
>CAYVCH010000236.1:2264-2499 GCA_964449755.1 uncultured Actinomycetes bacterium | reverse complement strand
GGAGCGGCGCTGGGAGGTGCTGCAGGCCGTGGCCAGCCAGGTGGCCATCGCGTTGGCCAACGCCTCGCAGCGGGAGCACATGGGCAGGCAGGTCCGGGCCCTCCAGGAGGCCGCCACCCTGGGCCGGGACCTGCTACGGGCAGGGTCGGTCAGGGAGGCGGTCCGGGCCGGGGCCCGGTTCCTCTCGGATCGACTGGGGATCCCCGTGGCGGGCTGGGTGGCGGAGGGGGCCGGG
>CAYVCH010000236.1:0-2236 GCA_964449755.1 uncultured Actinomycetes bacterium | reverse complement strand
CGGCCTGGGGCCTGGGGGAGCGACGGCGCCGGGAGCTGCGGGCTGCCCTGGGGCGGCTGCCGGACTGGGGCTCGCTCCCGGAGGGCGAACGGGACGCCCTGGTGGAGCGGTTCCGCACGGTGGCGGGAGTTCGGCAGGTGGAGGTGCGGGGCGTGGCGGGCGCGCTGGTCATGGCGGCCCGCAGCGCTCCGGCGTCGGCCGTGTCCCTGGAGGTCATCGGCTCGGTCCTGGAGCAGCGGTTCCGGCTCGGGGAGGGGCTGGGCGAGGGGATCACCTGGGCCGCCCACGAGCTCCGCCGCCCCCTCCTCGGCGTGCGGTCTGCCCTGGAGGTCCTGGACGAGGGACGGGTGGACATGGAAACCCAGCGGCGGTTGCTCAGGGGATCCATCCGGGAGCTGGAGCAGCTCGCCGAGCTGGTGGAGGGGCTCCTCCGGTGGAGCGTGGAAGAGCGGCTGGAGCGGCGCCGGGTGGACCTCGTGCGGGTGGTCGACGAGGCCGTGGCCTCCTGCCGGATGGAGATCGGCGAGGAGCGGGTCTCGGTGACCGCCCCTCCCCGGCTGGAGGTGGATGCCGACCCGGTGCACGTGCGGGGGGCCATCGTGAACGTGGTCCGGAACGCCCTGGTGTACTCGCCCCCCTCCTCCACGGTCTCGGTCGAGGTCCGCGAGGAGCGGGGGCAGGCGACGGTGGCCGTGAAGGACCGGGGGCCGGGGATCGGGGCGTCCGAGGAGGAGGCCATCTTCCAGCCCTTCGTGCGGGGTGCCGCCGCCTCCCGGTGGCACCTGGGCTCCGGGTTGGGGCTGTTCATCGCCCGCCGGGTCGTCGAGGCCCACGGCGGGTCGATCCGCGTGGAGGGCGCCGAGGAGGGGACCACCGTCATGGTGCGGTTGCCCGTCGGCGGAGGGACCGGTGCCGGTGGCTGACCCGGGGCCGGCACCGGCCCCCGAGGTCCCGCCCCGGGTGGTGATCGTCGACGACCACGTGCTCTTCGTCGACGCCGTCCGGCACATGCTGGAGACCCACGGGCTGGAGGTGGTCGGGGTGGCGACCACCGCCCGGGCCGGGCTCGAGGCCGTCGAGGACCTCCGTCCCGACGTGGTCCTGGTGGACCTGGGGCTGCCCGACCTGAGCGGGCTGGCCCTGGGGCGGCACATCGTGGAGCGGCGTCCGAAGACGACGGTCCTGGCCCTCACGGTGGTGGACGACCCCCGGGCCGTGCGGGAGGCGCTCAGGGCCGGGTTCCGGGGCTACGTCACGAAAGACGCCTCGGCCGCCCGGCTGCTCCAGGCGGTGCGAGCCGCCGCGGCGGGGCGCCTGGCGGTCCCCCGGGGGCTGGGGGCGCTTCCGACCGGTCCCAGGGGTGACGACCGCGCCGCGCTGCTGCTGGCCTCCCGGCTGACCGGGCGGGAACGAGAGGTGCTGGCGCTGCTGGTGGAGGGGACGGACGGGCGGGGGATCGCGAAGCGCCTGGGCATCAGCCACAACACCGTCCGCACCCACGTGCAGAGCATCCTCACGAAGCTGCAGGTGCACTCCAGGCTGGAGGCGGCGGCCTTCGCCGTCCGCCACGGGGTCGTCGAGCTGCCCGGGCGCCGGGAACCCGGTGGCTCAGCCTGAGGTGCCGAGCGCGGCCACCCCCGCCCGCCCGGACCGGGGATCATGCACCTGGCGTGGTCAGGATACGTCGAGAGTGCGGTGCCCGCAGGCTGGGGGGTCCGTAGGGTGGGAGGGCCGAGGGGCGGCCTCGCCCTGACGGGCCGACGCGAGGAGGGGGGGTGTCGACGGCGGAGCCCAAGGTCCGGGTGCTGCTGGCGGACGGCCAGGCCCTGTTCCGGGAGGCCGTTCGGGTCGCCCTCGCCGCCGACGACGGGGTCGAGGTGGTGGCCGAGGCCCAGGACGGGCCGGAGGCGGTGCGCGAGGCGGAGCGGACCCGGCCGGACGTGGCCGTGGTGGAGGCCTCCCTCCCCACCTGGGGCGGCGTGAAGGTCGCGGAGATGATCGGGGAGCGGGTCCCCCGCTGCCGGGTCATCGTCCTCGCCGGCGGCGACGACGAGACCGTCCTGGTGGAGGCGGTCGAGGCGGGGGCCAGCGGCTACCTCACGAAGGAGGCGCCCCTGGGGGAACTGGTCCGGGCGATGCGGGCCGTCCGCCGGGGGGAGATCCTGGTCCCGCCGAAGCTGCTGGGACGGCTCATCTCCCGCCTGGTCCAGCGCCGCCGCGAGCGGGACCGGGCCCT
>CAYVCH010000235.1:0-3681 GCA_964449755.1 uncultured Actinomycetes bacterium | reverse complement strand
CCACGCGGAGCCCCCGGCGGACGGCGTCGATGGTCATCGCCGTCTCCACCCCGAAGCCCGGGGCGAGGGGCCGGCAGGCCGCCAGGGCGGCGGCGGACAGGGCCCGCTGACCCGACAGCGGCTCCCGGGCCTCGAAGCCCGCCAGGGCCCGGATGGACCACCGGGCGGCCCTCTTCACGAGGCCGAACCCACCGCCGGGCTGGGGCGGGAGCACCGCCACGGCGACGTCCGCCCTTCCCGCCAGGACCTCCTCCAGGAGCGGGGCCAGGCCGGCGGCGGTCTCGCCCAGGTCGGCGTCGGCCAGGAGCCAGGCCCGGGCGGGGCCCAGGCGTCGCAGTGCGCCCTCGAGGGCCTGCCCCTTGCCGAGCCGGCGGGGGGCCCGGACGACCGTGGCCCCCGCCATGAGGGCCGCGACGGCCGTGCCGTCCCGGGACCCGTCGTCCACCACCACGACCTCGCCGACCCCCGGGACGGACCCGAGGGCGCGGACGGTGGCGGCCACCCGGTCTGCCTCGTCCCGGGCCGCCACCAGGGCCACCGCCCCCCGGCCGGCCTCGCCCGTTCCTCCCTGGAGGGCGCCCACCTCAGGGGAGCAGGGACTCCCCGCCGCGGCCGTAGTCGCCACCCTCCCCCGCCCGGAGCAGGCGCTCCAGGCCCAGGACGAGGGCGGCGCTGCCGGCGGGCTCGTCCAGGCCGCCCACGGTCACCATCCGGTCGGACGTGGCCCCACCCGACCGCAGGGCCACCACGAACCCCTGCGTGCTGCGGGCACTCTCCCCGGCCGCGACCGCAGCCCCCCGCAGCACGAGCTCGCGGGCGAGGGGCACGAGGAAGGCGTCCGGCTCGACGACGGGCTCGCCCTCACCGCCGCCCAGCAGGAGCACCACCTGGCCGGGGCCACCGACCTCCCGCAAGGCCGCCTCCGACGGGGCGGGCTCGACGGCGCCCACGAAGCCGGCCTCCACGAGGGCCACGAGCACGTCGGGCCGCTCCACGGTCCCCAGGCGCCGTGGCGGCCCCCCGACCAGTCGGTCCGCCAGGGCCCGGGCGGCGAGGAGGGGCAGGTCCTCGGAGGTCGCCGTGGGCTGCCCCAGGAGGTCCGCCAGCTCCTGTCGCACGCCGGGGTCCTCGGAGAGCAGCCGGGGCCCGACGGAGAGGACGCCGGCGATGCTGGCGCCCGCGTCGGCCAGGGCGCGCTGGGCCCCGGCCAGCAGGTCGCCGTCGACGCCGTCCTGGGTGACGACGACCACCTGGGTGCCGACCAGCCGCCCGGCGACGAGGCGGGGCACCGCCTCCTCGGCGAAGGCCCGCAGGGTCTCCACCTCGCCCTGCAGCTCCCTGGCCCGCCGTTCCCACTGTTCGGTCTGGCGCTCCAGGGTGGCCACCAGCCCCTTGTCCAGGACCGACGCGCCAGCCAGCAGCCCCAGGGCCAGGGCCAGCAGGACGGCCACGATGGACACCAAGTGGTAGCGGAAGGAGATCACAGCAGGTGCCGGAGCCAGAACAGGAAGCTCTCGACGAGCTGGCGGACGTAGAGGCGCAGGGCCGGCGACACCCAGATGACGACCACGACGGCGGCCAGGGCCGACCCCACCAGGAGGGCCGCGTCCACCGTCCGCAGCCCGCCCCGGTACAGGCGGGACACGCCCTTCGCGTCCATCAAGATCTCGCCCACCCGGAGCCGGACCAGGAAGGTGCTGGCCATGCCAGCCCGCCCCTTGTCCAGGAACTCCCGCAGGTTCCCGTGGGTCCCGACCGCGACGATCAGCTCCGCGCCCTTCTCGTGGGCCAGCAGGAAGGCCAGGTCCTCGCTGGTCCCGGCCGCCTCCACCACGTGGTGGGGGATGCCCAGCGCCTCCAGCCGGCCCCGGCCGGGCGCCGCCCCGCCCGGGTACGCGTGGAGGACCACCTCGGTGGGTCGACGCCGGCCGGGCCGGGCCAGCTCCAGGGCGCGATCGGAGACGCTGTCCATGTCCCCCACGATGAGGTCGGGGGTGTAGCCCTCGTCGAGCAGGGCGTCGGTGCCGCCGTCCACGCCCACCAGGACCGGGCGGACGTCGCGGATGTACCCGCGCAGGGCCGCCAGGTCCTCCCGGTAGCCGTAGCCCCGGACCACCACGAGGACGTGGCGGCCGGCGATGGGGTGGGCCAGGGCCGGCAGGCCCATGCCGCCGAACAGGAGGTCGCGCTCGGCCTGCATGAACTCCAGCGTGTTCCGGGTGAAGCTCTCGAACCGCTCGGCCAGCCCCTCCCGGGCCCGTTCCATATCGGCCAGGATGGACTCCAGGGTCTGGCGGCGGCCAATGCCCACGAGCGCATCGCCCACGTAGACGCGCTCGCCGTCCACGCGCACCGGGTCGCCCTCCCGCACCTTTCGCATGATGAGGGGGCCCACACCGTCCACCAGGGGGATGCCGGCCTCGGCCAGCACGAGCGGCCCCAGATTCGGATACCGGCCGCTGATCGAGGCGGCGGCGTTCACCACGGCCACCACCCCGGCCGCGACCAGGCCCTCGGCGGCCACCCGGTCCAGGTCCTCGTGGTGGATGACGGCCACGTCGCCCGGGCGGGCCCGCCGGAGGAGGTCCTTCGTCCTCCGGTCCACCCTGGCCGGTCCCTCCCCCGCCCGAGCCCCGCGAGCCGGGCTGCGCCGCAGCCTGGTCACGGACGTGAGTCGGCCTCCCATGCCTTTCCCCGTCGCCACGGGAACCCCGACAGCGTAGCGGGTCCGGGCTCCGCCGGGGAGCCGGGTCCCGCGGTGCACGGGGCGGGAGCCGGGGACGCTAGTCGGCGGCCTTGGCCCGGGCCGCCGCGGCCAGCAGCTCCTCGGCGTGGGAGGCGGCGCGCCGGCTCCCACGGAGCCCCGAGAGCATCCGCGACAGCTCCTCCACCCGCTCCTCGTCGGAAAGCACCGTGACCGTGGCCACCCCCTCCCGCTTCTCCACCCGGAAGTGGCGGTCCGCGAAGGAGGCGATCTGCGGCAGGTGGGTCACCACCAGGACCTGGCGGCGCCCCGCCAGCCGCGCCAGCCGCCGCCCCACGGCGACCGCGGCCCGGCCCCCGATCCCGGCGTCCACCTCGTCGAAGACCAGGGTGGGGACGTCGTCGAGGTCGGCCAGGAGGCTCCGGCAGGCCAGCGCGACCCGGGACAGCTCCCCGCCCGAGGCCACCCGGGCCAGGGGCTGGAGGGGCTGGCCCGGGCCGCCGGCGAACCGCAGCTCCACCCGCTCGGCGCCCACGGCCTCCAGCTCGGGGAGGGGCTCCAGGCCCACCTCCACCGCCGCCCCCTCCATGCCCAGGTCTGCCAGCTCTGAGCCGAGGGCCTCCGCCAGGCGGGGAGCCGCTGCCCTCCGCCCCCGGGAGATCTCGGAGGCGAGCTCGGCCGCCCGACCCTCCAGCTCGGCCGCCCGACCCTCCAGCTCGCGCCGCTCGTCCTCCGCCCCGGCCAGGGACGCCAGACGGGCCCGGGCCTCCTGGAGGTAGGCGAGGATCCCCTCCTCCCCGTCACCGTACTTCCGCTCCAGGGCCGCCAGGGCGGCCAGCCGCGTCCGGACCTCCTGAAGCCGGCCGGGGTCCACGTGCAGCGCCTCGCGGTAGCGGCGAACCTCCCGGCCCGCCTCCGCCAGCTCCTCGGTGAGGGCGCCCAGGCGGGCGGCCAGGGCCGCCGCCTCGGCGTCGACC
>CAYVCH010000234.1:1269-3693 GCA_964449755.1 uncultured Actinomycetes bacterium | reverse complement strand
AGGAGTCTGACGCCAGGTCACGACATGTGCCAAACCCGGGTAGGGTGCCGGGTGCGCTCTCTCGCGCCGGCCCCGGGCGCGGCTCGGGCTAACTACTGCGCCACGACCCGAGGACCTGTGGCGCGCTGGCGCACCAAGAGCCGGGAAGCGTGTGCGTGCGGGTCGCGGAGGAGGGTCCGTCGGGGGCGGGTGGGGGGTCGGTCCGACGGACGGGTGGGCGGGTCAGGCGGAGGCAGGGGGCGAGCAGTCACCTGCCCTCAGGGTCTGTGACGTAGCCCTCCCGCAGGTCCCGCTCCACCGCTTCCCGCGCGCGGTGTTTGGGGTCTCCGAACCCGCTACCACCCGCGGTCTCCACAGTGACTCGCTGGCCAGGGTGGCGGAGCTCCACGAGGATGCTTGTCCCAGGCCCTCCGGTGGGCGTCACCCCCTCGCAGCGGACGGCCGCGTCGCGGCCCGCGCCCCCGCCCAGCACTCCCGGTACCGGGCGGCCGACCGCGTGGGTGAGGATGTTCAGGAGGGCGGGGCGCCCGTCGTCGGAGAGCTTCCGCAGGACCACGCGCTGGCCGAGCCCGCCCCGCCATGTCCCCGCGCCTCCGGAATCGGGGATGAGCTCCTTGCGCTCCACGAGGATAGGGGTGCGCTGCTCGAACAGCTCCACCGGGACGTTGCCCGCGGAGGTGGGGAACATGAGGGCGGAGCGGCCGTCGGCGAACCGTCCCGCACCCTGTCCGCCTCCGAACATGATGTGGTCGTGGAACGGCTTGCCCTCGGCGTCGTACCCGTAGGCGGACACGGAGGCCGGCAGACCCGTGAACGCCTGGACACGGTCGGGCAACACCTCCTGCAGGGCGGCGAAGAGGACGGGGGCGAGGAACCAGCCGACCATGGTGCGCTGGCTGGTCGCCGCCGGGTACCGGCAATTCAGCACGCTGCCGAGGGGCGCGCGCACGTGGAGGGGCCGGAAGCAGCCAGCGTTGGAGGGAACTTCCGGCGTGAGGAGGCACTTCAGCACGTAGACGGTGTGGGCGGCGGTGTAGGAGTAGGTGCAGTTGAGCGCTCCCACGGGTTGCTGCGGTGGTGCTTCCACCCAATCCACGGTCAGCTCCTCACCCTGGACCCGGACCTCGCACGCGAGGCGTGCGGGGGTGCCGAGGAGCTGGAACTCCATCTCGCCCCGGTAAGTGCCCGCGGGCAGGGCCCGGATGGCCTGACGCATGGCGCCCTCGGTCCGCCGTTGCACTTCGTCGGCCAGGGGTTCCAGGGTGTGGAGGTCGTACTCCTCCAAGAACGCGCGCAGGCGCTCCGCGCCCACGTGGTTGCTGGCCACCTGGGCCTGCAGGTCCCCGAGGACCATCTGGGGATTGCGGACGTTGTGGCGGATGAGGGCCACCAGGTCCTCGTTGAGCCGGCCCGCCCGGTAGAGCTTCAGGGGCGGAATCTGGAGGCCCTCCTCGTAGATCTCTCGCGCGCGCCCGGGATCCTTGGTCCCTCCGATGTCCGACCAGTGGGCGATGGACCCCACCAGGGCCACGAGCTGCCCCGCGCGGTACACGGGGGTCACCACCGCCACGTCGAAGAGGTGCCCCGCGCAGGTCCACGGATCGTTGGTGATCAGGACGTCTCCCTCCTCCAGCGAGTCCGGAGGGAACACGGACAGCAGACTCTTCACCGCCCTCGGGAGGGTGAGGTTGAACACGGGCATGGAGCGCGGGGAGTGGGCGATGGACTCGCCCCGGGCGTCGAGGATCTCGCAGGCGAAGTCCCCGGCCTCCCCCACGATGGTGGAGAAGGCCGTCCGGGCGATAGTCGCCCAGCACTCGTCCGCGACGTGGATGAGCCGGCTCCACAGGACCTCCAACACAGCCGGGTCCCAGCCCGTCACGTTCGCCCTCCGACGGTGATGCGTATCCGCCCCTCCCGGTCCACCGACACGCGGTCCCCGCGCCACACGAGGGTGGTGGCTTCGTCCTCCTCGATCACCGCGGGCCCCTCGACCACGGTCCCCTCCCCCAGGGCTTCCCGCCGGTACACCGGGACGTCCACGAAGCCCTCCCCGGGCAGGTAGACCGCCCGCCTGGATCGCCGCACGGCCGCGGGCGGGGCCTCTGCGCGGAGTCGGACGGAGGGAGCTGGCCCCACCACGAAGGTCCTCCAGTTCAGCGCGAGCACGGGGTACCCGTCCAGGGAGACGCCGTAGAGGGCGCGGTACTCCTCTTCGAATCGACGGTACAGCGTCGGGCCGGTGGCGGGGCCGAGCGCCGGGGGAAGGGGAATCTCCAGGTCGTGGAACTGGCCCACGTACCGCAGCTCAACCCCCCGCTCCACCCGAATGCCTCGGGGATCTGCGCCCGCAGCGGCCACCACGGCTCTTCCCTCCTCCTCCATGTCCTTTAGGAGACGTTCCACGGCCTCCCAGTGGCGGGT
>CAYVCH010000234.1:860-1232 GCA_964449755.1 uncultured Actinomycetes bacterium | reverse complement strand
AGCGGCCTTGGGCGAACCCCGGCGGCGCCGCGAGCAGGCCCAGGGCCGAGGCGACCCCGGCCCCCGGAGGCACCACCACTTCCCGGATTCCGAGCAGCCGGGCGAGCCGGGCGGCGAAGGCCGGCCCCGCGCCACCGAAGGCCACCAGGGTGAACTGCCGCGGGTCCTGGCCCCGCTCCGCGAAGTGCATCCACGCGGCCTGGGCCATGTTCTCGCACACCACGGCGTAGATGCCCCACGCGGCCTGCACCGGGTCCAGACCCAGCGCTTGGCCGAGGAGGCCCACGGCGCGCCGGGCAGCCTCAGCGTCCAGGGGCATGCTGCCGCCGAGGAAGGTGGAGGGGTCGAAGTAGCCGAGGACCACACAGGCGT
>CAYVCH010000234.1:0-850 GCA_964449755.1 uncultured Actinomycetes bacterium | reverse complement strand
CACCGTAGGTTGTTGGCCACCCCGTCCGTAGCACGCGGGTCCTGGATCCGCACCCGCGCTGTCGGGGCCCACCTTCAGCAGGCCCAGGGAGTCCACCCGCGCGATGGAACCTCCTCCGGCGCCGATCTCCACCACGTCCACCACGGGAGTCCGGATGGGGATGCCGGAGCCCGGCTTAAACCGGTGCGTGCGCGCGGCCTCCATCACCGGCGCGATCCGTGGCCGGCCCCCGACCACGAGGCTGATCTTCGCCGTGGTCCCGCCCATGTCGCAAGCCACCACCTCCCCGAGTCCCATCCGGGACGCGACCAAGCTCGCGAGGAGGGTGCCGGCCGCGGGTCCCGACTCGAGGAGCCGGACGGGGTAACGCCGGGCCACCTCCGCAGTGGCGAGGGTCCCCGAGGACAGGAAGAGGAGGAGGTGTCCGGGGAGCTCCCGAAGGGCCTGCTCGATCCGCGCCAGGTACCGGTCCACCAGGGGCTGCGCGTACGCGTTGCACACGGTCGTGCAGGTCCGCTCGTACTCCCGGATCTCCGGACACACCTCGCTGCTGATGGAGACCGCCAGCGCGGGGAACTCGGCGGCGATCAGATCCCGCACCCTCTGCTCGTGCGTGGGATTGCGGTATGCGTGGAGGAATACCACGGCCACGGCCTCCACCCCCTCGGAGGCCAGTCGCGCCACCTCCCGGCGCGCCCCCGCTAGGTCGAGGGGCCGCACCACCGTCCCGTCGCGGTCCACGCGTTCGTCCACCTCCACTCGCCAGCGCCGGGGTACGAGGGGAGGCGGGAAGGTCAGGAACAGGTCGTAGATGTCGTAGCGCTGCTCGCGGCCGATCTCCAGCACGTCG
>CAYVCH010000233.1:0-3700 GCA_964449755.1 uncultured Actinomycetes bacterium | reverse complement strand
AGGAAGGAGGCCATGGCCGGCGGGAACGCAGTCGGATGTCCAACTAAATAGGCAGGCCCTCCCGGACGTCCGGGGAGCGCACGTGCTCGAGGGCCTCGGCGTGCTCGGCCTGAAGGCCCGCCCCCAGCTCGAGGTCGTGGGCCATCCTGGCCAGCCGCTTCATGCGCGCCAGCCCCGCCGGGCTCTTCTGGGCCAGGGTGGCCACGAGCTCGTCCACGGCCCCCTCGAGCTCTCCGTCGTCCACCACCGCGTTCACGAGGCCCATGCGCAGGGCCTCCTCGGCCGGCACGAACCGGCCCGTGTACATGAGCCACAGGGCGTGGCGTAGCCCCACCACCCGAGGGAGGCGCTGGGTGCCCCCCGCCCCCGGGAGCAGCCCGAAGTTCGCGTGGGCGTCCCCGAGCTGCGCGCTGCGGGCGGCGACCGCGAGGTCGCAGGCCAGGACCAGCTCCAGGCCCCCGGCCGCCGCCACCCCGTTCACGGCCGCCACCGTGGGCACGGGGAGGGCCTCGAGCTCGTACATGAGGTCGCCCGCCGCCCGCAGGAACGGGCCCATCTCCGCCCCGGGGTCCCCCCCTCCAGCAGGCGGCGGGCCATGGCGAGGTCCGCGGCGGCGCAGAAGGCCCGCCCGCTCCCGGTGAGGACGAGCGCCACCAGGAGCTCCGCCGCCGCCCGCCTGACCGCCTCCCGCAGCTCCTGCACCGCCACGGCGTCCAGGGGGTTGAGCTTCTCTGGGCGGACCATGCGCACCCACAGGGCCCCCCCCGCTGCTCGTAGGAGAAGGCCTCAGTACGGACGGAGCTCACGCCCGAAGATCTCCCTGGCGATCACGGCCTTCTGGATCTGGGCCGTCCCGTCCCCGATCTGGCGGGACATGATGTCCAGCATCCGCTGCACGAGGGAGGACTCGGTGGTGTAGCCCACGTTGCCGTGGAGGAGGATCGCCTCGTGGGCGGCGGCGAAGGCGGCCTGGGGCGCGAACCACTTGGCCATGGCCGCCGCCTTCGTGTGGGGCAGCCCTCGGTCCCGCCGCCACAGGGCCTCGTAGCAGACCCACCGGACGGCCCGCAGGAGCGTGGCGTGCTCGGCCATCGGGAAGGCCACGCCCTGGAAGCGGGCGATGGGGCGCCCGAAGGCCTGGCGGACCTTGGCGTACTCAGCCGCCTCGTCCAGCGACGCCTGGGCGCAGCCCAGGCACATGAGCCCCAGCACGGAGGGCGTGAAGTCGAAGGTGTTGAGGATGACCTGCAGCCCCCGGCCCCCCTCGGCGAACCGCATCGCCTCCGGCACCTCCACCCCGTCGAAGCGGAGGGCCCCCCGGCCGATGGGCCGGAACCCGGGGTCCGCGAAGACCTGCCTGGCGATGCCGGGCCGGTCGAGGGGGACGAGGAACAGCCCGTAGCCGTCCTCGACGCGGGCCAGGACCAGCGCGGCGTCGGCTGCCCCGGCCAGGCTGATCGAGCTCTTCTCCCCGCTGAGGTGCCAGCCTCCGGGCGCGCGCTCGGCTCGCGTGGTGATGCCGGCGAGGTCCGACCCCGCCCCCGGCTCGGTGAGGGCCGCCGCCACCACGGCCTCCCCGGCGATGACCCGGGCCCCCCACGCCCGGACCTCCTCCGACCCCAGCTGCGTGAGGAGGTCGGAGCCCAGGGCCCCCACGAGCACGAAGAAGGCCACGTTGAAGTCCGCGTAGGCGATCTCCTCCGCGGCCATGCCGGCGGTGACGCGGTCCGCCCCCTGGCCCCCGGCCCCCTCGGGGGCCGTGATCCCGAGCAGCCCCAGCTCGCCCATGCGCCGGTACACGTCGCGGGGGAACGCGTCCCGCTGGGCGCGCTGGAGGTACCCCGGGGCGAGTTCCCGGGGGGCGAACTCCCGGACGGCCTTGGCGAAGGCCTCCTGCTCGGGGGTGAGGGCGAAGTCCATGGGCTAGGCGTCGTGGCGGGCCAGGATCGTGACCGTGGCCACGGCCCCCGCCCCCCCCAGGTTGTTGGCCAGCCCCACCGCGGCGTCCGGGACCTGGACCCCGTCCGCCCGGCCCTGGAGCTGGCGGGTGATCTCGTAGATCATGCGCAGCCCGGTGGCCCCGATGGGGTGCCCGAAGCACTTGAGGCCCCCGGAGGGGTTCACCGGCAGCTCCCCTCCGGGGTAGGGCCCCCCGTCCCGCAGCCACTGGGGGCCCTTCCCCGGCTCGCAGAACCCCAGGGCCTCGTAGGTGACGAGCTCGTTGGGGGTGAAGCAGTCATGCACCTCCGCCACGTCGATCTGGGCCTTGGGGTCCGTGATGCCGGCCTCCTCGTAGGCGGCGCGGGCGGCCTGCTCGTTGCAGCGCCAGCCGGTCCAGCCGAAGTCGCACTCGTAGAACGGCATGCCCGACCCCACCGCCATGGCGGCGGCCTTCACCACCACGTGATCGTCGCGGTGGCGCAGCGTGCGGGCCACCTCCGGACGGCAGACCACCGCCGCGGCGGCCCCGTCGGAGATCGCGCAGCAGTCGAACCGCCCCAGGGGCCAGGAGATCATGGGCGCGGCCAGCGCCTCCTCGAGGGTGATGGCCTTCTGGAAGTGGGCCTTGGGGTGGTGGGCCCCGTTGGCGTGGTTCTTCACCGCGACCTCGGCGTAGTCCTCCCGGGTCCAGCCGTAGACGTGCATGAGCCGGACGGCCAGGAGCCCGAAGAGGCCGGGGGCCGAGAAGTCCGCCAGGAAGGAGGGGAACACCCCGGGGATCGACGGGAGCCCCCGCGCGGACTGGTCGAGGATCTTCTCCACCCCGGCCACGAGGACCACGTCGTACGCCCCCGCCGCCACCGCGAGGCAGGTGTTGCGGAAGGCGTCCATCCCGGTGGCGCAGAAGTTCTCCACCCTGGTGACGGGGATCCCGTACAGCTTGAGGGGGTCGGCCAGCGCGGACCCGCCCATCCCCGAGAAGGGGTAGGCGCAGCCCACCCACGCCGCCTGCACGTCCTCCGGGCCCAGGCCCGCGTCCGCCAGGGCCTCGTCCACCGCCTCCACCAGGAGGTGCTCGGCGTCCGCCTCCCAGCGCTCGCCGAAGCGGGTGCACCCCACCCCGGCCACCGCCGCCCGGTCCTTCACCGTCTGCCTCATGCTGGCACCGCCTTCCAGTAGTAGTTCTTGAAGCCCCCCCTTCGTGCATGCACCGGAACACCAGCCGGACCCCCATCCCCACCCGCGCCTGGTCGGGGTCGCAGTCCACGAGCTGGGTGAGGATGAGCCCGCCCCCCTCGAGGTCCACGACCGCCCGGATCACGGGCACCGTGGAGTAGGTGGCGGCCACGATGTGGTCGAGGGTGTAGGTGAACACCGTGCCCCTGCGGGCCAGGGGCACCTCCACCCCCCGGTCGCGGGCCCTGCGCCGCTGGCACACCCGCCCCACCGGGTACTGGACGAGCCCGCACGCCCCGCACCGCATGCCGTGGAGGTTCAGGCTCATGCGCCGGTCCCGCCAGAACCCCACCGGGGAGGCGGGGATGTCGGGGGCGGGGAGGTCCATGAGCCGGTTGGCCCGAACGTAGGTCCCGTAGGACGACACCGCCCGGCCCCCGACCGCGGCCGCCGAGGGGCGCCAGGCCTCCGGGGGCAGCTCCCCCAGCACCTCGAGCAGGACCGCGTCCGCCGCCTCGCCGTGCGCTGCCACCACCACCCGGTCCCCGGGCCGGGCGCGCTCGAGGGCCGCCTCCAGGGCCAC
>CAYVCH010000232.1:0-3704 GCA_964449755.1 uncultured Actinomycetes bacterium | reverse complement strand
CTCGTCCTCGCCGCCACCTGGCCCGCCCTGGCCGCCCGCCCGCAGCACGGCAGGACCCTGCGGGTCGTCGACTACAACGTGCGCCTGGCCGTGGGGACCGACGGCCAGCTCGACCCCGAGGCCGTGGCCGCCGCCGTCCTGGTCCTCCGTCCCGACGCCCTCGCCCTGCAGGAGGTGGGCCGGGGCTGGGTGGTGGCGGGCTCCCTGGACCTCGCCGCCTGGCTCTCCGCGCGCCTCCCCGTCGTCTTCGGCCCCGCCGCCGACCGCCAGCAGGGCAACGCCATCCTCTCCCGCCTCCCCCTGGCCGGGAGCGCCTCCGCCAGGCTGCCCCGGGGGGCCGGCGACGTGGACCGGAGCTACGTGGCGGCCGAGCTCGTCCTGGGCGGGCGCCACGTCTGGCTCTTCACCACCCACCTCCACCACCGGGACCCCGACACCTCCACCCGCCTGGCCCAGATCGCGGCCCTCCTCCGGGCCTGGGGAGGACGGCCTCACGCGGTCATCGCCGGGGACATGAACGCCGAGCCCGGGAGCCCGGAGGTGGCCCGGTTCCTCGGGGCCGGCCTGGTCTCGGCCCAGGACGCCGCCGGCGACCCCGCGGCCTCCACCTCCCGGGAGGGCACCCGCATCGACCACGTCTTCGTGACCCCGGACCTCCCGGTCCTCGCCGCCGAGGTGGCCCAAAGCGGCGCCTCCGACCACTTCCCCCTGGTCGTCACCCTGCGGGTAGGCTGAGGCCGTGGCCGAGGAGCCCTTCCCCTTCTACCCCCAGCCCTGGTACCGCCGCTCGCCCTTCCATGAGGCCGCCCGGCGCCACGGGTGCCGGAGCTGGGGCGTCTACAACCACATGCTCCTGCCCACCCTCTACGACGACCCCGTGGAGGAGTACCGGGCCTTGGTGGAGGGGGTGGTGGTCTGGGACGTGGCGGCCGAGCGCATCGTGGAGCTCCGGGGCCCGGACGCCTTCCGCCTGGCCAACCTCCTCACCTGCCGCGACCTCACCCGCTGCCCGCCGGGCCAGGGCCGCTACGCGCCCCTCCTCGCCTCCGACGGCGGGATCGTGAACGACCCCGTCCTCCTCCGCCTCGAAGAGGACCGGATCTGGCTCGCCCTGGCCGACTCCGACGCCGGCCTCTACGTCCGGGGGGTGGCCGCCGGACTCGGCCTGGCCGTGGAGGTCGAGGAGCCCGAGGTCTACTCCCTGCAGGTCCAGGGGCCCCGGTCCAGGGAGGTGGTGGCGGCCCTCTGCGGGGAGGGCGCCGCCGGCCTCCGCTACTACCACTGCGCCCCGGCGGTGGCCCGGGGGATCCCCGTGGTGGTCTCCCGGACCGGCTGGACCGGGGAGGTCGGCTACGAGCTGTACCTCCTCGACCCCGCCCGGGGCGAGGAGCTGTTCGAGGCGGTCCTGTCGGCGGGACGGGCCTTCGGGATCCGGCCCGCCGCCCCCTCCGAGGCCCGCAGGATCGAGGCCGGCATCGTGAACTACGGCTCGGACATCTCCGTCCGGGACACCCCCCTCCACGTGAGCGGGATGGAGCGCCTGGTCGAGGAGCAGGAGGGGGACTACCTGGGCCGGGCCGCCCTGGAGCGGCTGCGCCGGGAGGGGGTGGACCGCAAGCTCGTGGGGGTCACCCTGGGCGGGGAGCCCCTGGCCGCCGAGGGGGCCCTGGCGGAGGTCCGGCCGGTGCTCGTCGAGGGCCGGCCCGCGGGCAGGCTGACGGCGGCGGCCTGGTCCCCGCGCCTGCAGCGGAACGTCGGCTACGCCTGGGTCCCCATCGCCCACGCGAGTCCCGGAACCCCCATCGAGGTGGACCTCCCGGGAGGCCGGGTGGAGGCCACCGTGGCCCGCCTGCCCTTCGTCGACCCCGACAAGCGGATCCCCCGGGGGTAGGCGCGCCCGGAGGACCCACGAGGACCGGGCGGCCGCCCTCCGCCCCGTGGATGGCTCACCCCCACCGACCAGCTGCGACCCAAAGTTGACGGGCGCCCGCGGGCCGAATATAGTTCGGAGTCCGAAGTAGTCTCGACCGAAGGGAGGCAGGAGCCGTGAGCACCGCCACCGAGATCCCCGGCTACACCTACGGGACCCCCGAGGTGGCCCCCTCACCCGTGACCGACGAGGACCTGGCCAAGCTGCAGGCGGCCACCCTGTTCTCCGAGGAGGACGCCCGCTCCCTGCGGATGGCCGGGGAGGTCCTGGCCGACCAGATCGAGGACGTCCTGGACCTGTGGTACGGCTTCGTGGGGTCCCACCCCCACCTCGTCCACTACTTCTCTGGCCCCGACGGCCAGCCCGACGGCGCCTACCTGGCGGCCGTCCGCCGACGCTTCGGCCAGTGGATCCTGGACACCTGCAACCGTCCCCACGACCGGGCCTACCTGGACTACGCCGAGGAGGTCGGCCTCCGCCACCACCGGTCGAAGAAGAACCGGACCGACGGGGTGTCCTCGGTCCCCCACATCCCCCTCCGCTACCTGGTGGCCTTCATCGCCCCCATCACCCTCACCATCCGCGACTTCCTTGCCAAGAAGGGCCACAGCGAGGAGGAGGTGGACCGGATGCACCGGGCCTGGTTCAAGTCGGTGGTCCTGCAGGTGGCCCTCTGGAGCCGCCCCTACGCCGGCGGGGACTGGTGAGGGACGCCGCCCGGGCCTTCGAGGAGGGAAGCGGCCCCCTCCCGGCCCGCCTGGTCACGGGCCTGGCCAAGGTGGGCCTCGCCTTGCGGCACGGGGAGCGGCGCCGGGCCCGGGCCCGCCGGGTCTCCCCCACCCAGGCGGAGATCCTCGTCCTCCTCCGGCGGCCCGGGGGGCCCACCACCCTGGCGGGGCTCGCCCGGGAGCTCGGGGTCGGCCTCCCCACGGCCAGCGAGGCCCTCCGGGCCCTGGTGGCCAAGGGCCTGGTCCGGAAGGCACGCTCCCCCGCCGACGGCCGGGCCCTGGCCCTCGCCCTCACCGAGGAGGGCCGGGCCGAAGCGGACCACCTGGCGGGCTGGCCCGACTTCCTCCTCCAGGCCCTGGACCGGTTGAGCCCCGCCGAGCAGGCTGCCCTCCTCACGACCGTGGTGAAGCTCGTCCGGGCCCTCCAGGAGCAGGGCCGGATCCCGGTGGCCCGGATGTGCCCCACCTGCCGGTTCTTCCGGCCGAACGTCCACCCCGACCCCGAGCGGCCTCACCACTGCGCCCTCGTGGACGCCCCCTTCGGGGACCGGGCCGTCCGCCTGGACTGCCCCGACCACGTCGCCGCCGCCACGGCCTGAGGCCGCCTGGAGGCTCACACGGTTGTGATCCGTGTCACCCCCCGCCCCTAGGGTGGGGGGCGTGGACGACGACGGCCGCCAGCCCTCGTGCGGGCCGGGCCGTCCGGGCGCCTCGCCGCCCGGGCTCCCCGACGCGCCCCTGGAGGTGTCCCTCCGCGCCGTCCAGGCGGGGGGTCACGTCCGGGGCGCCCTCGACCTGGTGGCCCGGCCGGTCCCCGGCGCCGGGGTGGCCCCACCCCTGGACCTCGTCCTCGTCCTCGACCGGTCCGGCTCCATGGCCGGGCAGAAGCTCGAGGTCGCCCGCTCCGTCGCCGCCCACCTCGCCGGCAGGCTCCGCGTGGGCGACCGGCTCGCCTTGGCCGCCTTCGACGGCGGCGCCTCGCTGCTTTTGCCCCTGGCGCCCCCGGCCCCGGCCCGCCTGGCGGCCGCCCTGGCCCGCCTCCGGGC
>CAYVCH010000231.1:1122-3756 GCA_964449755.1 uncultured Actinomycetes bacterium | reverse complement strand
TGCCGCCCCGAGCGTTGGAATCATCATGCCAACGATCGACCCCGCCACCAACGCGCTCGCCGCCAGACTGTTCCCCTTCGGCAGCGAAGAGCGGGCGACCGGGCTGGTCGGAGGTCCTACTGCTGTGTGGGTCGCCACGACCTTCGGCAACCCACAGGCCTCGCCTCCCCCGCCCGGCACCGGTGCCGAGGTTGCTCAAGTCGAGCCGTGAGGAGCCTGGCAGTGGGACCTCGTGCCGCATAGGGATGCCACAGGCAACGTGCGCCAGGCCAGGGCCTTCGTCGACAGGGTGCTCGTCTCGGGCCAGCGCGCTCCTCGCAAGCAGCGCCACAGGGCCCGGCGGATCTGGCAGCGTCTCCCGGACGAGCTCGGCTGCACGGCGGCGGAGTCGACCGTCCGGGGCTACGTGAGGGAGCGCAGGTCCGAGCTCGCGCTCGGGGTGCAGGTGTCCCTGAGCACCACCCGCCCGGAGCCCGGGGCGAGGTGGACTTCTACGAGACGGACTTTTGCTTCCCATGGGGGCAGCAGACCGCGGTGATCGCGGTGGGCTCGGAGTTCTCCGCGGCGGCCCAGGGGAGGTCTGCGAGGCGGTCCCCTGGAACGCCCTGGCCGCCTACGTAGCCGGGCCCGGGGCGGTGGCTGAGGCGAGAGGGATCCCCGCCTCCGCCGCCTCCTACGTGGAGGCCGTCCTTTGCTGGGCCGAGCGCTACGCGGAGGAGGCTGCGGGGAGCGGCGACGGGGCGATCGGGGGTGGCCCCTTCGGGCTCTGCCCGGTCCGCTTCGCCGATGACTTCGGCGCGCCCCGCTACGCCGGGGGCTTCCACCTCCACGCCGGCATCGACATCTTCGCCCCCCTGGGCACCCCGGTGGTGGCCCCCTTCCCCGGGACCGCCGTGGAGAGAGGCAACCTGCTGGGGGGCCTCGCCGTCACCGTCTACGGCCGGGAGGGCTACGTCTACAACGCCCACCTCTCCCGGATCGGGGCCGTCGGCCCGGTCAGGACCGGCACGGTGATCGGCTACGTCGGCAGCACCGGCGACGCGGCTGGCGGGCCGAGCCACAACCACTTCGAGTGGCACCCCACGGTGGTCCCGGCCGAGCTCCACGTGAGCCCGTACGGCCAGACCCTCATCGGCACGGCGGTGGACCCCTACCCGTATCTCGTCAAGGTCTGCGGGTGAGTCGTCCGGCGGGGCCATCCCGCTGGGTGCGAGCCCCTGCTCAGCCCGGACATAGGGAGGTAACAGGAGGCCCGCCGGGGGATGCCGAGCCGAACCGGCCGGAATCCGGGCCCAGGTCCGGGGCGGCTGTATACTGCAGGTAGCTAGCGGACGAGGCCCTTGCCACCCCCTCGGGTGTGCTCGGGCCTCTTTCTCGTCCTCAGTACAGGCCTCCGGTCAGCTCCTGAAGGTCCATCAGTCGGCCGCAGAGGGCCGCCTCCTCGGTGGTGGCCGCCCCGAGCACCACCCTCCGGGCCAAGCGGGCGTAGATGTCCACCACCTGGATCGGGTCGGCGTAGGCGGAGTCGACGGTGGTGACCGAGGAGATGACGGGCCGCAGCTGGAAGTTCCCTCGCAGGTAGTCCTCCAGGTTCCGGCGCTGGTCCACGTTCATCCGCCACCGGTCGATCACGACGTCCAGGTTCTGCCCCCACGCTCGGCGGGCCCGGTGGCGCCCCAGGAGCCTCCGGAGCTGGTAGTTCCGGAAGCGCACGGCCTCGCCGGGGCCTGAGGGGTAGGCGAGGACCTTTTCCTCGAGGTGCATGCCGATCAGGATGTAGATGGGTTGCCGACCACGCCGGGGTCCCCCGACTCGTCGACGAACAGGAACCCCTTCTCCTCCGAGGGCACGACGGAAGTGAACGCCATGCTCCTGCATGGGGCAAGCACGGCGTCTCGTGCGGCGGCCCGGACGCGCTCGCGTTCCGGCGCCGTCCGGATGCTCCCGTTCGCGAACCGCTCCGGGGCTCGCGACCCTGGGGTGGCCGTCCGCCGGAAGTCACGTGGCCGTGCGATGGCCGGTGTTGGGGCGAGCATCGAGCGGCCTTGGGCTGCCCGGTGGCCTCCCCACCGGGCGACGGAGCCCACGCCTGGAAGGCGCCACTACTCGCCTTCCGCCTTCTTACGACCCGTCCCCACCCAAGTCAGCCCCGGCGGGCTGGGCTGGCCGAGCGGGGTGTCCCCGGGCGGCGAAGAGGCCAGGGGCTCCGCCTGGCCCAGGGCCGCTTCAACCGGGCCGTCTCCCCAGGGCGTGAGCGGGGCCTGCGGGCCCGGGATCGGAAGCGCCGGACCCGACGCCGGGGGGCCGGCTCTTCATCATCGCCGGGCCGAACGGCCACCGCCTCGACGACGACCCCGCCTGCACCGTCTTCGGCCGGGTGGTGGAGGGGCTGGACGTGCACCGCCGCATCCTGGCCCTCCCCGTCGTGGATCCCGAGGCCGCCCGGCAGGGCGAGGGCTCCGGCCAGGGCCCGAGGCTCGCCATCTCCCTGGAGCGGGTCCCGCTTCGGGCGCGGTGCGGACCGGGGACGGCCCCCTCGCTCGGGCAGCTCCCGCCCCGGCCCGTCCCCCGCTCCCGCTCAGGGCGAGACCACGGCGTAGAACTCGTCGCTCGGGCCGGTCCCTCCGGTCCCGG
>CAYVCH010000231.1:0-1111 GCA_964449755.1 uncultured Actinomycetes bacterium | reverse complement strand
AAGAACGGCGTGAACGCGGTCCCCTTGTCGTCGAGCCCCACGTAGTCGCCGAGGAAGAACCCCCGGGCGAACGGGGCAAGCTGGATGTCGAAGGGGGCGCCCACCTGCGTCTCCTCGTCCCAGCTCGCGGCGCTCCCGCAGTCCTCGGTCCCGGGGTGGCAGTGGACCACGAAGTGCGTGGTGTCCGTGCCGCCGCCCCCGGCGTTGAACCGGAAGTCGTAGTAGCTCACACCGATCGTGCCGTCGGAGGCCACGTGGACCGACGGCGTGAACGCGTGCCCGGCGTCCCCGGCCAGGTCATCCGGCGTCCGGTTCACCTTGATCGGCGCCGACCAGGTCCGGCCGCCGTCCGTCGACATCGTGAACGCGATGTCGTCGTGGGCCCCGCCGCTGAACCGCGCGTCCATCCACGCCGCGTACAGGTTCCCGGTGGACGGGTCGGCGGCCACCTCCGGGATCACCTCGCCCGACCGCACCGGCCGGCCGGCGTTCGTGTCCCCCGCCGGGATCCGCACGAGCACCGGGAGCATCTTGGCGATGCGGACCGGCCGGCCGCGCGGCAGCCAAGTGTCCCCCGCGTCCGGCGAGAACCTCATGGACAGGTTGAACTCGAACGGCCCGCCCCGGTCGTCGTTGCGGAAGTTGAGGATCTCGTTGAAGAAGTCGAACAGCATCCCTTCGTCGTCCACCACGATCTGGTTGCCGATCGTCTGGTTCACCCCGCCCGGGTTGTACAGGACCGCGGGCGCGCTCCACGTCTCCCCGAAGTCCTCGGTCTTCGAGAAGAGCGCGGCCCCCTTGAAGCCGAGCCCGCCCCCGAAGATCCCCCGGTCCGGGTTGATGATGGCCCCCTGGGGCAGATCCAGGAAGTCCCACACGGCGTAGGCGAAGCCCTCCCGTGTGGGGTCGGCGGTGAGGGAGTTCTTGTCGTGCAGGTCGCCCCGGTCGTTGAACGCGATCAGCTGGGTGTCGGTGATCTCGGAGGCGCCGATCGCCCTGTCGCCGAAGGCCTCGGGGGCGATCTTCTGCACCATCATCCCGTTCGGGCCGAATCCCCCGGGCTTGCCGGGCAGGGCCTCGATGTCCAGGACCAGGTGCATGACGTAGAGCG
>CAYVCH010000230.1:1827-3823 GCA_964449755.1 uncultured Actinomycetes bacterium | reverse complement strand
CCGGCCGCTCCCCCTGGACCGCGAGCTTCGCCTCCCCCATCCCGATCTCGATGTAGCGCTCGACCCGCTGCCGCTGCTCCTCGGAGACCAGCGGCCCCATCGTCGTCCCCGGGTCCAGGGGGTGGCCGAGGCGCACCCGCCTGGCCCGGTCGGCCATGGCCTGGAGGGCGCCGTCGTAGATGGGGCGCTCCACGAACACCCGGGAACCGGCCGAGCAGATCTCCCCCTGGTTCCAGAAGATGCCGTTGCAGCTGCCCTCGATGGCCGTCTCGAACTCGGCGTCGGCGAAGACGATGTTGGGCGACTTCCCGCCCAGCTCAAGGGTCACCCGCTTCAGGGTGTCCGAGGCGGTCCGCATGATGAGCTTGCCGACGTCCCGGGAGCCGGTGAAGGCGACCTTGTCCACCCCGGGGCTCTCCACCAGGGGCGCCCCGGCCGTCTCCCCGAACCCCGTGACCACGTGGAGCACACCGGCCGGAAGCCCCGCCTCCTCCAGGATCTTCGGCAGCTCGAGGGCGGTGAGGGGGGTCTGCTCGGCGGGCTTCAGGATCACCGTGCAGCCGGCGGCCAGGGCCGGCGCCACCTTCTGCACGGCCATCATCATCGGGTAGTTCCAGGGAGTGATGGCCGCCGCCACCCCCACGGGCTCCTTCACCACCAGGCTCATGGCGTCGGGGCCCACGGGCGGGATCTCGCCCTCCACCTTCGTGGCCCAGCCGCCGTAGTACTCGAACATGAAGGCCACCTCGGCGATGTCGTCCCGGGCCTCCCCGATGGGCTTCCCGCAGTCGGTGGACTCGAGCTGGGCCAGGCGCTCGTGCTCCCGGCGGACGATCTCCGCCGCGCGCAGCAGGATCCGCCCCCGCTCTCGCTCGCTCGTCCGCGGCCACCAGAAGCCGTCGTCGAAGGCCCGGCGGGCGGCGGCGACGGCGAGCTCGACGTCCGGCCCCCGCGCGTCGGGCACCGTGGCGATGACCTCCGCCGTGGCGGGGTTCACCACCTCGAAGCGACCACCGTCGACGGCGTCCACCCACTTCCCGTCGATGTACATCTGCAGCGCCTCGGCCATCGGACGGACCTCCCGGGTGCGGTTGAACTACCGTTCAGCCTACCGCCGGCCGCCCCCCGGCGTGAAGGGAGGACCCCAGGAGCCCGACCGACGACCCGGCGCCCCACCGGGGCGGCCCGGCCATCCGTTCCCCTACCATGGGGCCGTGCGGGAGACGCGGACGTGGGTCCGGGGGGATGGGGTCCGCCTGGCCGTCCGGGCCTGGCCCGGGCCCGGGGCGACCCCCTCGGCGCTGCTCCTGCACGGCCTGGCCTCCACCTCGCACATCTGGGACCTGGTGGCGCCGCGTCTGGCCCGCCGGTTCCGGGTCGCCGCCTACGACCAGCGGGGCCACGGGGAGAGCGAGAAGCCCGGCGGCGGCTACGGCTTCGACCGGGTCGCCGCCGACGCCCTCGCCGTCACGCGGGCCCTGCGCCTGCGGCGGCCCCTCGTGGCCGGCCACTCCTGGGGTGCCGGGGTGGCCCTGGCGGTGGCCACCCGCTCGCCCCGGTCGGTGGCGGGTGCCGTGCTCGTGGACGGCGGATTCGTGGGCCTGCGGGAGCGCATGGACTGGCCCACGGCCCGGGCGCTCCTGGCCCCCCCTCCCATCGACGGCCTCCCCCTGGACGAGTTCCTGGGCGAGGCCCGAGCCCGGCTGGAGCCCCGGCTGGGCTGGGGACCCGCAGTGGAGACCTGCGTCCGCTCCATCGTCCGGGTGGGTCGGGACGGTCGCGTCCGGCGGCGTCTGTCCGTCCGCAACCACCTGCGCATCCTCCGGGCCATGTGGGAGGGGGACCCCCTGGCCCTGCTGCGCTCGGCCCGGGCGCCCGTCCTCGTCCTCGCCACCCGACCCAGGGACCCCCAGCCGGACGAGGCGGCCTTCCTCGAGGTCAAGGGGGACGCCGCCCGAGCGGTCCGGGGCATCGGGCCCCCGGTCCGCTTCGAGTG
>CAYVCH010000230.1:0-1817 GCA_964449755.1 uncultured Actinomycetes bacterium | reverse complement strand
TCTGCCCCTCCAGCGCCCGGCGGCCCTGGCCCGCCGCATCGAGCGGTTCGCCGCCGAGGTCGGCCTGCTGGACCCGTAGGCCCGGGTCTGCCCTCGCCCGGCCCGGCTGGCTCGGCCCTCCCCTCAGCGGGGCGCCGGCCGCGCCGAGGCCCGGCGAAGGCGCACGAGGACCGCCAGGAGGAGCCGCCCGGATACCAGGAAGGCCAGGGAGAACGCGAGGGCCACTCCCAGGAAGATCAGGAAGCCGGTGCCGAAGGGTCGATGGAGGACGAGGCCCCGGACGACGACGCCGAGGGGCACGGCAGCCGCCCAGGTCCACAGCAGGGAGGGCAGCCCCGGCCGCCGGTAGGTGCCGAGGAAGGGGGCGAGGCCGAACCAGGCCGCCAGCACCGGGACCCCCGTGCGGAGCACCGAGGCCAGGGGCAGCCGCCCGCCGGCGTGGTCCGCCACGCCCACCAGGACGAAGGCGACGAGGGCCACCGCGTCGCCGGCGGCCAGCCATCGGACGGTCTCCCGGCGCCGACCCCGCCCCATGGGCACCATCCTCTCAGACCTCCGCGGGCATCCCCCACCCCCGCCTCCCGCCGTGGGAACCTATGGGGCCACCGGCACGTCGGGGAGGGCACATGCGCGTCGCCTCGTCCAGCTCCTGGCGGCTCCGCCTGGGGGCCCTGGCCGCCGTCGTCGCCGGTCCCACGCTGGGCCTGGCCGTCCCCCTCGGGGAGCCGCCCCTTCCCATCGCCGTCACCGTCCAGGAGCGGGTCCGGTACCTGGACCCGGGCACCACCCTGGCGGCCCTCCTGGCCGACCTCGGCCTGCGCCCACGGCCGGGGCGCCTGTTGGACGTGGAGGGCAGGGTCCTCGAGCACCGGGCCTTCCCGGGCGCCGTCTACCTGAACGGCCTCCGCCTGCCCGGCTCCACCGTGCTCGTCGAGGGCGACCGGGTCCTCGTCGTGGACGGCCGGGACCGGGCCGAGGAGACCCGGCGCACGGTCGCCCGGTTGCCCGGGCGCCGCCCCGCCAACCCCCAGTTCACCCTGCGCACCTGGCCCGTGGAGCGGGTGGTCGTGGCGGGCGCCCTCTCCGGCAAGGTCGTCTCGGTGAGGTACCGTCCCCTCGGGCCCGGCCGGTGGCCTCCCGCCGTGGCCCTCACCTTCGACGACGGACCCTGGCCCGGCTCGACGGCCCGAATCCTCGCGATCCTCCGGCGCTTCCACGTCCGGGCCACCTTCTTCATGATCGGCAGCCACGTGGCCCGCTTCCCCGAGATCGCCCGCCAGGTGGTGCGGGCCGGGATGGTGGTGGGCAACCACTCCTGGACCCACCCGGAACACCCATCCGTCGCCCACCTCCCGCCGTCCCGGGTCCGGGGCGAGCTGGCGAGGACGAGTCGGGCCCTGGCCGCCCTGGGGGCCCGGGTCCGCCTCTTCCGCCCCCCGGCCGGGGCCTACGACGCCCGGGTGGTGGGGGTCGCCGAGGACCTCGGCATGCGCACGGTCCTGTGGAGCGTGGACCCCCACGACTGGTCCTCGGGGGCCACGGCGGCAGCCATCGTCCGGGCCGTCCTCGGGGCCGTGGGTCCCGGCGCCATCGTCGTCCTCCACGACGGGGGTGGCGATCGCTCGGCCACCGTTGCCGCCCTCCCGGCCATCATCCGCGGCATCCGCGCCATGGGCCTGCGCCTCGTCCCGGTCCGCTAGCCAGGAGGCCGCTAGTAAGTTCCCGCCGGTCGCGAGAGCAGGCAAGTCCCACACTCAGACGGCCGGGTGGCGTCTCACGACCGGTGTAAATGACCGTCGGACGTAGCTCCTGGTGAT
>CAYVCH010000229.1:0-3836 GCA_964449755.1 uncultured Actinomycetes bacterium | reverse complement strand
CGGCCAGGATCCCCTCGGCCAGCTCCTCGATGGCCTTGGGCTGGTCGCCGGCGGGCTGGAAGTCGGCGCGCACCTTGAAGGGCGGCATCTCGACCCGATTCTAGGTCCCGGGCCGACGCGGCCGATCGTCGCGGGGCCCGGCGGGCGATCGACCGGCACGCGCCCCGGGGTGAAAGCCGGCCCCCCGGTAGCGCTCCCGGGAAGCCTCCTGGTCCCCGCCCCTGCCCCGGGCCACCGTCCGGTCAGGGGACGAGCCCGAAGACCGTCGCGGGGGAGCCCGAGCCGCCCTGGTTCCGCACGCCGCCCACCACGACCCAGCCGCCCACCGGGGGCATCTGGCCGAGGCCGGCCAAGTTCTCGAGGTGGATCCGGTGGTCGCGCAGGAGCAACGAGTTCGTCCGGAACCGCTCGTCGGTGCCCGGGTCCACGCCCAGCGTGTCGATGCCCAGGCCCCCGATGTTGCGGTTCTCGATGAGCCATTCGGTCACCTTGGCGCTGAAGCCCGGGTAGTGCAGCAGGCCATCGTCGCCCAGGTTCACGTACTGCCTGGGCCGCTCCCACCGGTCCTCGAAGCCGGTCCACATGATGACCACGGCACCGTCCGGGATCTGCCCGTGGGCCGCCTCGAAGGCTTCCACGTGGTGCACCCGGAGGCGGAAGTCCACGTTGGCGCGGGTCTGCTCCCGGACGTCGATCACGACGGCGGGGTGGAAGAAGTCCTCGGGATCCATCCCGTCGGCGCACGGCTCCCCCTGGTTGAAGTGGCACGGCGCCCCCCAGTGCGTGCCGGAGTGCTCCCCGATCCGCACGAGGTTCAGGCGGAAGCCGTCCTTCGGCACCGTGAACAGGGTCCTGATGCCAGGCGCGGGGTCCCCCGGGAAGACCGGCATGTCCTCGGTGACGACGTGCGACAGAAACACGACGTCGCTGAACCCGAAGGGCGCCGTCCCCTGCGCGGCCGCCCCGGGACCCGACGCCTGTCCCAGGAGGAACCCGGCGGTGACGGCCAGGGCGAGCCCCATCGCCACGGCCACCGGGACGGGTCGACGCACGGCCTGGACGCGCATGGGCCACCTCCTCCACTCGCCGCCGGCGGGAGCTTACCGGGCGATCGGCCGACGCGTGACGCGGCCAGGCTCCGAACCCACCGGCCCGCCGACGGCGGGCCGGGCTACAGGCGGCCCGCCTGGACGATGCGCCGGAGGAACTCCCGCGTCCTCGGCTCACGGGGCTCGCTGAAGATCCGCTCCGGCGGTCCCTGCTCGAGGATGACGCCGCCGTGGAGGAAGGCCACCCGATGGGCCACGTCCCTGGCGAAGCCCATCTCGTGGGTGGCGATGAGCATCGTCATCCCCTGGGCGGCCAGCTCCCGGATCGCCGCCAGGACCTCCCCCACCAGCTCCGGGTCCAGGGCGCTCGTCACCTCGTCCAGGAGGAGCAGCTCGGGCTCCATGGCCAGGGCCCGGACGATGGCCACCCGCTGCTGCTGGCCTCCGGAGAGGCGGTCGGGGTACTCGCCAGCTTTGTCGAGGAGGCCAAAGCGAGAGAGGAGGGCCCGGGCCTGGTCCTCGGCGGCGGCCCGGGGCCGGCGCAGGACCCTCTCGGGGGCCAGGGTGACGTTGCGCAGGACCGTCATGTGTGGGAAGAGGTTGAACGCCTGGAAGACGATGCCGATCCGTCGCCGCACCCGGTTCTCGTCTACGCCGGGGGCGGTGATGTCCACCCCGTCGAGGAGGATCCGGCCGCCGTCCACCGGCTCGAGCAGGTCGATGAGCCTGAGGAGGGTGGACTTGCCCGACCCCGAGGCACCGATCAAGCACACCACCTCGTGCTCGGCCACGGCCAGGTCCACGCCCCGGAGCACCTCCAGCCGGCCGTAGGCCTTCCGGACTCCCTCCAGCCGGAGGGTCTCCCGAGGGGCGCGGGCAGCGCCACTCACAGGGCCGTCCCGGCCTGACGACGGGTCCGCTCCCTGGCGAGGAGCCAGTCCACAAGGCGAGTGGTGGGGACGGTGACGAGGAGGAACAGGAGGGCCGCCCCGAGGATCGGGGTGTAGTTGAAGCGGGCCGCCGACTGGATCTGGGCCTGCTTGAAGGCCTCCGGGACGACGACGACGAAGGCCACGAGGGCGCTGTCCTTCTGCAGGGCGACGAAGTCGTTCACGAGGGGCGGGACGACCCGCCGGATGGCCTGGGGCAGCACGACATGGCGCAGGGCCTGCCAACGGGAAAGGCCCAGGGCGCGGGCGGAGGCCGTCTGGCTCGGGTGAACGGACTCGATGCCCGCCCGGTACACCTCCGCCACGTATGCGGAGTAGGACAGGACGAGCCCCACGATGGCCCAGAAGGTGGGGGATACGGGAACCCCCTCGAGGCCGAGGCCGGGGACCCCGAAGCCGAGGAGGTAGACGACGAGGATCGTGGGGACCCCTCGAAACAGGTCCACGTACAGGACGGCCAGGGCCCGCAGGGGGAAGAAGACGGGTCCCGGCAGGCTCCGGAGGATCGCCAGGGACAGGGCGAGGACGAGGATGCACCCCTCGGCGACGAGGAAGTACTCGACGTTGCGGACGAAGCGCAGGGCGATGGTGGGGAAGGTGTCGCGGAACTCGGCCCCGCTGAAGAAGGCCTCCCGGACGGCGGGCCAGTTCGGCGACCGGACCACCGCGACGCCCGCGACGACCCCGAGGACGACCGTGCTCGCCACGGCCAGGCCTACCCCCCTGACCCCCTCCTGGCGCAGGGAGGAGAGGACCCTGGACCTCCGCGGTCCCGGCGGCGAGGGTGCCAGGTCCCGAGCGGGAACCCCCGGGGGGAGGGTCATCGGCCTCAGGTCTGGAAGACGGGGACCTCCACCCGGCTCGACAACCACTCCGCCTGGAGGGCCTGGAGGGTCCCGTCGGCCTTCAGTTCCTCCAGGGCCCGGTTCACGCAGGCCACCAGGGGGTTGCCCTCCTCGAAGGCCATGGCGAAGTACTCCTGGACGCCGCCGGCGGGCGGGAACTGGCCGACGATGACGCCCTTCGGCACCTGGACGGCGGTGACGTAGAAGGCCGTCGGCAGGTCCACCACGATCCCGTCCACCTGGCCCGCCTTCAGGGCCTGGATGGAGTCGATGAGCCGGTCGTAGGCCCCTGGTTCCGCCTCGGGCTGGATGACCTGGACGATGTAGTCGAAGCTCGTCGTGCCGATCTGCGTCGCCAGGGTGTAGGGCCTCAGGTCCTCCAGGCTCCTGGACTCCGTGATGGGCGTGCCCTCCAAAGCGACCAGGGCCTGGTTCACGTCGTAGTAGCTCTCGCTGAAGTCCACGGCCCGGTCCCGCTTTGCCGTGTAGGAGATCTGGTTGATGTCGAAGTCGAAGGGCTTCGGCCCGGGCTTGTAGGACTGGTTGAATGGGACGTAGGTCCACACCACCTCGTCGGGCCCGAACCCGAGGCGCTCGGCGACGGCGTACGCGACGGCCCCCTCGTACCCCTCGGGGCCGAGGTCGGCGACGTCCTCCACGGGGGCCCCCGTGCCGAACCACGGCGGGAAGGCGGGGATGTCGGTCCCCACCGTGAGCTGGCCGGGGCTTACGAGGGTGAGGTTCTCCCGGGCGCACTCCGCGGCGGCCGGGCTCGCCGGGGGCGCCGGGGTGCCCCCGCCCACGGTCGGGGCCTCCCGGACGCAGGCGGCCAGGAGGAGCCCCAGGACCGGCGCCAGGACCATCCACCTTCTCATGCCGACCCCCCGCTGTCGTGGACCGGCGGGGAGCCTACCACGGCCGGTCCTGCCCCAGGGTGGGGATGCCCCGGTAGGCGGGGAGCCACTCCCGGGCGAGCCGCCTGAGGGTCCCGT
>CAYVCH010000228.1:367-3841 GCA_964449755.1 uncultured Actinomycetes bacterium | reverse complement strand
GCGGGATTATCCGCCCTGGGGCGATGGTCGCCTCCCACGGGCCGGGCCGCCCCATCCGCCGGCAGGCCCGTCCCGGGGCCGGCGGACGTGGCAGGAGCCGGTGGACTGCCGGATCGTCCCGGAGAGGCCACCCGGGTCTACGGGCCGGTGGCGAGGGTGGCGGGCGGCTCGGTGGGGAGCCAGCACTCGACGGTGGTGCCCTGCCCGGGGGCGCTCCGCACGCGGAGCCACCCTCCGGCCAGCTCCGCCCGCTCGCGCATGGAGACCAGGCCGAGGTGGCCGGGGGACCACGGGGGGTCCGGGTCGAATCCCCGGCCGTCGTCCTGCACCCGCACCAGGACCCCCGCCCCCGAGGGCTCCAGGCTCACCTCCACCAGGGACGCCCGGGCGTGCTTCACAGCGTTGGTCAGGGCCTCCCGGGCGATGCGGTAGAGGGCGGCGCGGACCTCGGGGACCGGCTCCTCCCGGAGGCGGTCGTGCACCCGGTGCTCGATGCCCGATGCCTCCTGGGCTCGGGCCGCGTGCTCCTGGAGGGCGGCCACCAGGCCGCTGCGGTCCAGGGCCAGCGGGCGGAGGTCGAACAGGAGGTGGCGAAGGCGCAGGGTGGCATCGGTGACGGTCCGCTCCAGCTCTCGAAGCCGGGGCAGCCCCTCGTCGTCCACGTGCCGGCGCAGGGCCCGGAGCCGCATGGTCACCGCCGCCATCTTCTGGATCTGGTCGTCGTGGATGTCGGCGGCGATCCGGCGGCGCTCCTCGTCCTGGGCCGCGACGAGCCGAGCAAGCAGGCGCCGCCGCTCCTCCTCGGCCCGCCGCCGCTCAGTGGCGTCGGACATGATCCCCTGCATGAACAGGGGCCGACCGGCCTCGCCACGGACGGCCCAGGACTCGTCGACGATCCAGGCCCACCGGCCGTCCTTCCTGCGCATCCGGTACTCGGCCCGAAAGGGCCGGCCCGTGGCCTGGGCCCGGGCCTCCTCCTCCCAGACCCGGTCACGGTCCTCGGGGTGGCAGAAGGCGCCGAAGGGGCCCGGGTGGGCGAGCCACTCCTCGGGCGTGTAGCCGAGGATCCGCTCGATCTGGGGGCTCACGTACAGCCAGTCGCCCCGGGGACCGAACTCAGCCAGGTAGACGATGGCGGGGATCTGCTCCACCAGGCTGCGGTACTGGGCCTGGGTGTCCCTCCGCCGCCGGTCGGCTTCCTCCCGGGCGATGGCGGCCGAGAGGATCCCGGCGGCTGCCCGGAGGGCGTCCAGCTCACCCGAGGTCCACTCCCGGTCCACGGCGCACTCGTCGAAGCCCATGAAGCCCCACCAGGCGTCCCCGGCGAAGATCGGGACCAGCGCCATGGACCGGATGTCCTGTCGCTCCAGCTCGGCCCGGGCTGGCCCGGAGATCTCCGCGGTGCGTGCGCACACGCACTCGCCCCGCTCCATGGCGCGTCGGAACTCGCCCCACCCGTCCTCGTCGTAGGGGCGGCTCTGCATGGCGGGGTTGTCGACCCGGGGTGTGACGCCGGGGGCCGCCCACTCGTGCCGGCAGTGGAACAGGAGCTGGCCGTCTCCGCGGCGCTCGTTCTGGAACACGGAGACCCGGGAGACGCCGGCGGCCCGGCCCAGGGCGGCCAGGGCCTCGTCGATCCCCGCGCGCCAGCAGGGCAGGCGGAGGAATCGTTCCGCCGCCACCGCGACGGCCTCCAGGACGGACTCCCGCCGGGGTGGGGCAGCGTCGCGGCGCCCCTCTCCGGGAGAGCCGCCCTGTGAGGGGGTTGGCAAGGGGTCTCTCATTCTGAGGCTGGGACCGGCGCTTCCTCCGGGGTATTCGGCGCCGTGAGAGCGGGACTTGAACTCGGGTTCAGTCGCGCCGCGCCTCCGTCCAGGCTGGCCAGAGCCGCCGGGCCAGCTCCCGGGGGACCCGCCCCCCGGCGTGCATGGCCCGCCAGGTCCCCCGGTACGCGGGGAGGGCCCCCGAGGCCACCAGGACGTGGCCGGCCGCGGCCCCGGCCAGGGCCCACGTCGCCGCCCGGTGGATGCGCAGGCTCCAGGCGAAGGCCCGGGCCGGGAAGGCCTGGGGGAAGGACAGCAGGAGGCCGGTGACCGAGAGGACCGTGAGGCAGGCCACGACCACGAGGTTGTACACGCGTTGCCCGGGGTCGAAGTGGCCCTCGTGACGGCCGGGCCGGTGCCGGGCCGGCCACAGGATGAAGGCCGGGTACCGCCCGAACCAGGAGAGCTCCGACCGCCGGAAGCGGGCCGACTCCGCCAGGAACCAGGCGACGGCCCGGGGCCGCAGGGCTGCGAGCAGCCCCGCCGCGGCCACCAGGCCGTAGCCGACCCAGCGGTGCCACCGGGCCGCGAGGACGTGGCCGCCCAGGGGCCGGGCGAGGAGCGGCACGCCCTCGCCGAGGAGGGCGACCCCGGAGACGAGGAGGGCCAGGGTGAGCAGGTAGGTCGCCGCGTGCAGGCGCCGGGCCCCGGCGCCGTTGCGCAGGACCCGGACCTCCACCCGTGGGCCCGGACTCGACCCCACCGAGCTGGGGCTGGGCTCGCCCTCGTCTCCGGGCTCAGTACCGCGAGTAGCCGCCACCGCCCGTCGTGGCGCCGCCGCCCGTCGTGGCGCCGCCGCCGGAGACGTTCACCGAGACCTGCGCGGTGACGTCGCTCTCGTCGTGGTTCGGGCTGGCCAGGATCACCACGAGGGTGTGCTGTCCGGGGGGCACCTGGACCTGAGCCCGGGTGGCGGTGACGACCTCGGGGTCCCCGGTGCCGTCGATGTACACGTGGAAGTGCATGGCCCCCGTCTCGGGGGGCCCGATCTCGGTACCCGTGGCTCGAAGGACCAGCTCCACCGGGGAGGTGACCTGTGACCCCTCGGCGGGGCTCACGATCGTGATGCGTGGGCCGCCCCCGCCGCCGGTGACCTGCTGTCCCCGCCCGCACGCTGCCACCAGCGCGAAGATGCCGACGGTCAGGAGAGCCAGGACCCGCCTGTCGCTCATCGTTCCCTCCTCCCTCCTTACTGGGGATACGGGCGGGGCAGGGCCCCGGCTTGCGAGGGATACGGGCCCGGTTCACCGGGCCAGCGCCTCCCCGCCCGGGCGGTGGAGCCGCGGGCTCTCGCCCACCGCCACGACCAGCAGGCAGGAGCGGCGTTGCTGGGCGAGGAGGCGGGCCACGTCGTCGTCGAAGAACGTGAGCCCTGTCGCCCCCAGGCGGAACGCGTAGGCGGCGAGGTACGTGCGCCCCCCCGCGACGCCCCCGGCCAGCTGCGCGACCCGGTACCCGCGGTCGCCCAGGGCTGTCAGTACCCCGTCCAGGTCCCCCATCAGGAAGACCACGGCGGCGGCGTCGTGGGCCAGGCGCTGCCCCAGACACACGGCGGCCGCCTCCCGTCGGAGCGGGCCCTCCCGGATGGGGACGAAGTGGTCCCCCCGGATCGCGTAGAGCCCCGGCGGGAGGCCCTCCACGGCGGGGGCCG
>CAYVCH010000228.1:0-343 GCA_964449755.1 uncultured Actinomycetes bacterium | reverse complement strand
CCAGGCCGAGGCCCCGGGGGGCCAGGTCGGTGGGGAACCCCGACCGACCGGCCGACACGACGGTGGCGAGGACCCCGGCCGGGACGAGGCCCGGCGCGAACCAGCGGGCGGAGCCACGGCGGCGGATGACCTCCTCGAGGGAGTCCCTGGGGGCGCCCGCGGGGAGGGGGACCCGCCCTCCTGGGGCCCCCGGGAGGGCCGAGGCTCGCCAGGGAGCCACATCCCGGACGGCGAGCCTTCCCGCCTCGTGGACGGCCGTGATGGCCTGGAAGGTCAGCTCCCGCCGAGAGACGGGCGGGACGTCGAAGGACGCCGGCTCCGGCGGCCCGTCCGCCGGCGGGAC
>CAYVCH010000227.1:0-3851 GCA_964449755.1 uncultured Actinomycetes bacterium | reverse complement strand
CCGGATCGCTCTCGGCCTCGCCGAGCACGCCGTCCAGGGCATCCAGCATGGCCTCGTTCATCGCGTTCAGGGCCTCGGGACGGTTGAGGGTCACGACGCCGACGGCGCCCTCCCGGGCCCACAGGATGGGTTCCTCCATGGCGCCTCCTTCCCTAGCGCGCGGCCACCCCGGCCGCGCGGATGCCCTCCACCACGCCTTCCTCGAACAGGGAGTCGATCTCCTCCGGGGGCAGCCCCAGCTCCCGCAGCACCTCCTCGGTGTGCTCGCCCGGGACGACAGGGGCGGGACGGCGGTGGGCGGTGGGGGTGGCCGAGAGGCGGAGGGGGTTTCCCACCGTCCGGACCGTCCCCGCCCCCGGGTGCTCCACCTCCAGGAGCATGCCGCCCTCCCGGACGTGGGCCTCGGCCACCAGCTCGGGGTAGGCGAGGAGGGGGCCGCAGAGGATGTCGGCCGCCTCCAGGGCCTCCATCCACTCGGCGGTGGTCCGGGCCCGGAAGGCCTCGCCCAACACCCGCCCCAGCTCCTCCCTGGCCCGCACCCGCTTCTCGTTGCTGTCGAAGCGGGGGTCGGTGGCGAGCTCGGGCCGCCCCACCACCCGGCAGAGCCTGGCCCACCGCTCCGGCGTGTAGGCCGCCACCATCACGTACCCGTCCCGGGTGGGGAAGGCCTCGTTGGGGGCGGCGTAGGGGGCGGCGCTCCCCAGGCGAACCGGGGCGCCCCCGCCGGCCAGGTACATGGCGAAGGGAACCACCTGGAAGGCCAGCAGACCGTCCAGGAGGGACACGTCGGCCCGCTGACCGCGGCCCGTCCGCTCCCGGGCGAGGAGGGCGGCGAGCACCGCCTGCACGGCGAGGAATCCCCCCACCATGTCGGCGGCGGGCACCCCCACCTTCACCGGCGGCCCGTCGGCGGTGCCGGTGACGCTCATGAGCCCACTCATGGCCTGGACCACCCCGTCCACCCCGGGCCGGTCCCGCCAGGGTCCCTCCTGGCCGAAGGCGGAGATGGCGGCATACACGAGGCGGGGGTTGCGGGCCGAGAGGACCTCGTAGCCGACGCCCAGCCGGTCGGCCACCCCCGGCCGGAAGCTCTCGAGCACCACGTCGCTGCCCTCGGCCATGCGCCGGACCAGGTCCCTGCCGGCGAGCCGCTTGAGATCCACGACGATGCCCCGCTTGTTGCGGTTCATGGCGAGGTAGGCGGCGGCGACCCCGCCCACGAAGGGCGGCCCCAGGCCGCGTCCCCACTCGCCCCCCGGAGGCTCCACCTTCACCACGTCCGCCCCCAGGTCCCCCAGGAGCATGGCCGCCGTGGGCCCGGCGGCCCCCTGCGACAGGTCCAGGACCCGGATCCCCGCGAGGGCCCCGGCCACCTCACCCACCCCCGCCGACGGAGGGGTCCGCCAGGGCCGCCGCGGGAGGGGCTCCGGTGACGGTCCCCTCGCCGCCCGCCGCCACCCCCAGCACCGCCAGGTGGCCGAACTGGGTGGCGATCTCCTCCGGCCCGTAGGCGCCGTCGGGCCGGTACCACCGGGCCACCCAGTTGCACATGCCCAGGATGGCGAGGCTCGCCAGGCGCACGTCCACGGGGCGGAACTCCCCGGCGGCGATGCCCTCCTCTAGGATGCGGCGGAAGTACCGCTCGTAGCGGTCCCGCTTGGCGATGTAGGCGTCCCGGTAGCGGGGGGCCAGGTACCGGCCCTCCTCGACGAAGCAGGCCACGTTGTCCAGGTCGCGGATGAGCCCCACCACGTGGCGGGCCACGGCCCGCCGGAGCCGCTCGGTGGCCGGAAGCTCCGCCTCGGCGATGGCCCGCAGGGCCGGCGTCTCCCGGTCCACGGTGGTGGAGAGGATCTCGAAGAGCAGGGCCTGCTTGCTGCGGAAGTGGTGGTAGAGGCTGGACTTCGTGATCCCCACCGCCTCCGCCAGGTCCTGCATGCTGGCGCCGTTGAAGCCCTTCCGGCGGAACAGGGCCGCCGCCTCCCGCAGGATCCGGTCCCGGGTCCCGAGCTGCTCCTCCACGTCACACCCCCTCCTCGGCCTCCGCCCTCCGGGCCAGGGCCGCCCCCGCCGCCAGGGCCCGCAGGTTCAGGTCCCGGTGGCGGGGGCTCACCCGCGCCGTGACGGCCCGCTCCAGCTCTTCCGGCCCGACCACCCCGGTGAGGGCCGCCAGGGCGCCCAGGGCCACCATGTTGGCGGCCACCGCGTCGCCGGCCCGGCGGGCGGCCTCCTCCAACGGCAGGGACCGTACCTCGCAGGGCGCGTCGGCGGGTACCGCCACCCGCCCGTCCACGAGGAGCAGCCCCCCGGGGCGCAGGTCGCCGCGGTACCGCTCGCAGGCCTCCTGGGTGAGGGCCACGAGCACGTCCAGCCGGGTGGCCGTGGGGAAGCCGATCTCCCCCGGGGCGATCACGACGTCGGAGCGGCTCGCCCCGCCCCTCGACTCGGGGCCGTAGGCCTGGGACTGGGCGGCGTTTCGGCCCGCAAGGACGGCCGCCTCGGCGAGGATGAGCCCGGCCAGGCCGATGCCCTGCCCCCCGGACCCGGCGAGCCGCACCTCGACCCGGCCGTCGCCATCCACGGCCCTCACCCCTCCTCCGCCGGCGGAGGGACGGCTTCCCACTCCACCGCCTCCGGGGCCCCCCGGCCGGTGAGCCGCCAGCAGCGCTCCGCGAACTCCTCCCGCTGGGCCCGGTGGAGCACCCCCGTGGGCAGGGAGGGGACCGGGGGGCTCGGCGGCAGGTGCGGAACGAACCGCTTGGTCCACAGGAGCCCGGCGATGGTCGCGTCGTGGCGCTTCATGCCCGCCAGCATCTCGGGCCCCGCTCCCTCGTCGTTGTAGCGGCCGTAGTAGACGGGGCAGTCGCTCAGGACCTCCACGAAGGAGAAGCCCCGGTGGGCCAGGGCCTCCGCGACGACGTCGGTGAGGACGGGGGCCTCGAAGGCCGTGACCCGGGCCACGAAGGTGGCGCCGGCGGCCTCCAGGAGCCGGCAGGCGTCGAAGGGGGGCTCCACGTTGCCGAAGGGGGCGGTGCTGGCCAGGGCCCCCTCGGGGGTGGTCGGCGCGAGCTGGCCCCCGGTCATCCCGTAGATGGCGTTGTTGAACAGCAGGCAGGTGAGGTCGATGTTGCGGCGGGCAGCGTGGACCAGGTGGTTGGCGCCGATGGCCAGGCCGTCGCCGTCGCCGGTGAGGACGGCCACCGTGAGGTCCGGCCGGGCCAGCTTGATGCCCGTGGCGAACGCCGGGGCCCGGCCGTGGGTGGCGTGGAGGGTACCGACGTCCACGTGGCCCACGAGCCGGCTGCTGCAGCCGATCCCCGCCACCAGGACCACGCGGTCCCTGGCCAGGCCGAGCCGCTCCATGGCCTCGACGAGGGCCCGGAGGACGATGCCGTGGGCGCACCCGGGGCAGAGGACGTGGGGCATGCTGTCCTCCCGAAGCCAGGCCCGGACGTCGATCACGACGCACCTCCTCCCGCCGCCGCCCGGCGGGCGGGCGCCAGGGCCTCGATCCGCTGGAGGAGCTCGCCGGGGAGGATCGGCTCGCCGTCGGCCCGGAAGTGGCCCACCACCCGGGCCGCGCCCCCCGCCGCGGCGACGACCTCCCGCACGATCTGGCCCAGGTTCAGCTCCGCGACCAGCACGACCCCGGCCCGGGCCGCCGCCGCGGCCACCGCCCGCTCCGGGAACGGCCACAGGGTCCTGGGGCGCAGGAGCCCGGCCCGGATGCCCCGGGCCCGGGCCTGCTGGAGCAGGGCGAGATTCGAATCGACACCCGGACTGACGATGAGGAGGTCGGTCGAGAGGAACGTCTCCGGCCGATGCTGGCCGAGCTCGAGCGTCACTCCCTG
>CAYVCH010000226.1:0-3901 GCA_964449755.1 uncultured Actinomycetes bacterium | reverse complement strand
TGAGGGTCACGTCCGCCCGGAGCCCGCGGCTCCCGGCCCTCCTCGCGGGGGCCATGACCGCGGCCGTGGATGCTGTCTACCTCGCGATCATCCGCGCCGAGGCGGTCGCCTGGGTCTCGGCCCGCGTGGCCTTCGTGGCCGCCTTCCTGGCTGCGGGCTGCGGGCTCGCCCTGGCCGGCGCCGTGACGGCCGACCCGCGTCGGCGGGTGCTCGTCCTCGGGGCCTCAAGCGGCGCCCTGGCCTCCGCCGGCCTGCTGGGGATCTTCTCCATCGGGCTCCTCCTCCTCGTCGCGGCCGTCCCCGCCGCCGTCGCCTGGGCCCGCTCGGCCCGCGACCCGCGGCTCCGGGGCTCGCGGTCGCGGCTGGGGTCGGTCGGAGCCGCCCTCGCCGCTCCGGCGATCCTCGTCCTCGGCGTTGCCCTCACCTGAGGACGGCGGCGCGCGCTCGCGATCCCCTACAGCCCCAGCCTGGCCAGGGCCGCAGGGTCCCGCTGCCACTCCTTCAGCACCTTCACCCGGAGCTCGAGGAATACCTTGGTCCCGAGGAGGAGCTCCATCTCCTCCCGGGCCATGGTGCCGATCCGCTTGAGCGTCTCGCCGCCCCGGCCGATCACGATCCCCTTCTGGGACTCCCGCTCCACGACGATCGTGGTCTCGACCCGCGTCAGACCTCCCTCGCGCGAGACCTCCTCCACGACCACGGCGATCGAGTGGGGCACCTCCTCCCGGGTGAGGGCGAGGGCCTTCTCCCGGACGATCTCGGCGAGCCGGACCTCGAGGGGCTGGTCGGTGACCTCGCCGGCCGGGTAGTACATCGGCCCCTCAGGGAGGCGCTCCACGACCAGGTCCAGGAGGAGCCGGACGCCCCTGCCCTCCCGGGCCGAGACCGGGACGATCTCGTCGAAGTCGCCGAGGTCGGCGGCGGCCTGGAGCTGGGGCGGGAGCAGATGGTGGCGGACGAGGTCGACCTTGTTCACGGCGCAGAGCTTCGGCACGGGGTGCGGGGCCACCCGGTGCTCGTAGACGTAGGCGTCCCCCCGGCCGACCCCCGCCGCCGCGTCCACCACCTGGACGATGGCGTCCACCCCCTCCACGGAGGCGGCCACGACGAGGTTCAGCCGCTCCCCGAGGAGCGTGCGGGGCTTGTGGAACCCGGGGGTGTCGGTGAAGACGACCTGGAAGTCGTCGGTGGTGAGCACCCCCCGGATCCCCCGCCGCGTGGTCTGGGGCTTGTCGGAGACGATGGCCACCTTCTGGCCGACGAGGGCGTTCACGAGCGTCGACTTGCCCACGTTCGGCCGGCCCAGGACGGCGACGAAGCCGGACCGGAACCCCACCGGTCAGGGCAGGGAACGGGGCCCGAAGGCGTCAGGGAGGAGCTCCCCCAGGCGCCACGTGGCCCGCCTGCCGTCGGCTGATTCCGCCACCACGAGGGCGTCGGGGCCGAACTCGCTCACCACCTGTCGGCACCCCCCGCAGGGGGGCGTGGGCGGGCCCTCCCCGGCGACCACCGCGATGGCCTCCACCCGCCGTTCGCCGGCGGCCACCGCGGCCGCCACCGCGTTCCGCTCGGCACAGACGGAGAGGGGATACGAGGCGTTCTCCACGTTCACGCCGGTGAACACCCGCCCGCCCGCCAGGACCGCCGCCCCCACGGGGAAGCCGCTGTAGGGGGCGTGGGCGTGGGCCCGGGCCGCCCGAGCGGCGGCGACCAGGGCGTCGAGCTGCTCAGCCGGTGGGCGGCTACTCAGCCGCCACCTCCTCCCGGTCGGCCGCCTCCCCCTCGGGCAGGCGGGTGACGAGGACCTTGGCGATCCGGCGGCCCTGGACCCGCTCGGCGGTGAACCGCAGGTCCCGGAAGCGCACCTCCTGGCCCTGGGTGGGGATGGCCCCCAGGAGGCCGAGCATGAGGCCGCCCACGGTGTCCCACTCCTCGTGGGGCAGCTCGACGTCGAGGAGCTCGGACAGCTCGTCGATGGGCAGCTTGCCCGAGACCCGGAACCCCCCGTCCCCCACGGGCTCCACCACCGGCTCGTCGCGGTCGTACTCGTCGGCGATCTCCCCCACCAGCTCCTCCAGGAGGTCCTCCAGGGTCACCAGGCCCGACACCGACCCGTACTCGTCGGTGACGAGGGCGATGTGGAACTTCTCCCGCTGCATCTCCTTCAGCAGCTCCGCCACCTTCTTCGACTCCGGGACGAAGTGGGCCGGGCGCACGACCTCCGCGAGGGGCAGGTCGCGCCGGCCCTGGTGCAGGGCCTTCAGCACGTCCTTGGCGTAGACGACGCCGACGACGTTGTCCAGCTCCCCCCGGTACACGGGGATCCGGGAGTAGCCGTGGAGCAGGACCAGGGCCTGGACGTCCCGGAGCGAGCGGAAGGCGTCGACGGCCACGATGTCGGGGCGGGGGACCATGACCTCCCGGACGATGGTATCCCCGAACTCGAAGACGGAGTGGATGAGCTCCTTCTCCTCCTCCTCGATGACCCCCTCCTCGTGTCCGGCCTCGGCCATCGCCCGGATCTCCTCCTCCGACACGAAGGGTCCCTGCTTCAGACCCTTGCCCGGCAGGAGCACGTTGGCCAGGCCGATGAGCAGGCGGGTGGGACCGGCCAGGAGTCGTCCCAGGGCGAAGACGAGGGGTGCCACGGCGAGAGCCGCCCGGTCACTGTGGAGGACGCCGAAGGTCTTCGACATCGCCTCCACCACGACGAAGTAGAGGACGGTGAAGGCGAAGGAGACCAGGGCGACCCACACCTCGCCGACGGTCCGCTCGGCGAGGATGGCCACGAGGATGGCCGACCCATTCTGGGCGAACATCACCGCGAGGTAGACGGAGTTCAGGTACCGGGGTGGGTCCGACTCGATCCGCACGAGGAGGGGGGCGTTGCGCCGGCCCTCCTCCTCCAGGGCCAGGGCTCGGACCCGCCCCATCCTCGTGAGGGAGGCCTCGGCGACGGCGAGGACGGAGCCGAGGAGGACGAGGACGCCGACGAGGCCCCAGAGCCAGGTCACGGCCTCACCCCGCTGTAGGCCTCCTGCCGGGCCCACATCTCGGCCCGGCCCCCCTCCTCCTCGTGATCGTAGCCCAGGAGGTGGAGGATCCCGTGGACCAGGAGCAAGCGCAGCTCGGCGTCGAGGTCGGGGTTGTTGCGCGCGGCCACCGAGGGGGCGATGACGACATCGCCGAGGACCCGCACCCCCCCCTCCTCCGCATCGAGGGGAAAGGCGAGGACGTCCGTGGGCCCCGGCTCTGCCAGGTAGCGTTCGTGGAGGGCGGCCATCTCCTCCTCGGTGACCAGGGAGACGGACAGCTCCGCCCGGGCCGCCCCCTCCCCCACCAGGACCCGCCGGGCCAGGCCCCGGAGCCCCTCCTGGTCCACGGGCCGGGGTTGCCGGTTGGAGATCAGGACCCTCGGATGCTCGTCGTCGTCGCTCATCGGCGGGTGGGCGTCAGTCGACGGCGGCCCGGCGCTCCGAGTACCGTCGGTAGGCCTCGACGATGTCCTGGACGATCTTGTGCCGGACCACGTCGCGGGCCCCGAGGTGGATGAACTCGATGCCCTCGATCCCGGTGAGGATCTCCTCCACCACCACGAGGCCCGAGCGCTGGCCGCCTTGGAGGTCGATCTGGGTGACGTCGCCGTTCACCACCGCCTTGGAGCCGAAGCCAAGACGGGTCAGGAACATCTTCATCTGCTCCGGGGTGGTGTTCTGGGCCTCGTCCAGGATGATGAAGGAGTCGTTCAACGTACGGCCCCGCATGTACGCCAGGGGCGCCACCTCCACGGTCCCCCGCTCCATGAGGCGAGGCAGCTCGTCGGGGCCGGTCATCTCGTACAGGGCGTCGTAGAGGGGCTTCATGTAGGGGTCGATCTTCTCGTAGAGGGTCCCGGGAAGGA
>CAYVCH010000225.1:0-3930 GCA_964449755.1 uncultured Actinomycetes bacterium | reverse complement strand
GCCCGCTACCCGTACCTGTCCCCGGGCGAGCGGCTGCGGGCCGCCCGGGCGGCGGCGGCCCTCCGCCGGCTGGAGCCCCGGCCGGAGCACGACCGCCTGACCTTCGGGGCGTGGCTCTCCGCCCACGGGCAGTCTCCGGCGGCCGTGGAGCGGTTCTGGGACCTCATCGCCCTGCCGGCCCTGAACCTCCCGGCCGCCCAGGCCTCCCTGGCCCTGGCCGCCTTCGTGTTCCGCCGGGGTCTCCTCCAGGAGCGGGGGGCCGGCGACATCGGGGTCGCCACCGTGCCCCTGGGGGTCCTCCACGGCGAGGCCGCCGGCCGGGCCCTGGCCCGGGCCGGGGCCGAGGTGCGGCTCCGGACCCCGGTGCGCCGGCTCGAGGTCGGACCGGAGGGCCTGGAGGTGGTGGCCGGGGCCGGGCGGTTCTGGGCCGACGCCGTCGTCCTCGCCGTGCCCCACGAGGTGGCCGCCGCCCTCCTGCCCCCCGCCGCCCTGCCCGACCCCGCCCGGCTGCGGGCCCTCGGCACCTCGCCCATCGTGAACGTCCACGTGGTCTACGACCGGCGGGTCAGCGAGCTTGGCCTGGCGGCCGCCGTGGGCAGCCCGGTGCAGTGGGTCTTCGACCGGACCGGACCGTCGGGCCTGGGGCAGGGGCAGTACCTGGCGGTCTCGGTCTCGGGGGCGTCCGAGGAGGTGGAGGCCCCCGCCGACGCCCTCCGCGCCAGGTACCTGGCGGCCCTGGCCGAGCTGTTCCCCCGTGCCCGGGAGGCCCGGGTCCTCGACGTCTTCGTCACCCGCGAGCGGGCCGCCACGTTCCGCCAGGCTCCGGGTACCGCCCCCCTCCGTCCGGGGGTGCGGACGGGGCTGCCCCGGCTGTTCCTGGCCGGCGCCTGGACGGACACGGGGTGGCCCGCCACCATGGAGGGGGCCGTGCGGAGCGGCCTCGCCGCCGCCCGGGCCGCCCTCGGGGCGCTGGGCGGCAGGCTCCCGGCGGAGGTGGCGGCGTGATCGGGACGGTGCCCTCGTCCCTCACCCGGGCCCGGGGACTCCTGGACCCGGCCCTCCGGGAGGCCGTGGAGGGCCTGGGCCCGGAGCTCGGGCGGGTGGTCGCCTACCACCTGGGCCTCGCCGACGCCGAGGGCCGGCCCCAGGGCGGCGGCGGCGGGAAGGCCCTGCGCCCGGCCCTGGCCTTCCTCTCGGCGGAGGCCGTGGGGGCCCCCGCCGGGGTCGCCCTCCCGGGGGCCCTGGCGGTGGAGCTGGTCCACAACTTCTCCCTCCTCCACGACGACGTCATGGACCGGGACCGGGAGCGCCGGCACCGGCCCACCGCGTGGGCCCTGTTCGGGGTCGGCAACGCCATCACCGCCGGCGACGCTCTGCTCGCCGAGGCCCAGCGGGTGCTCCTCGACCCGCCCACCCCCGAGCGGGTGCGGGCGGCCCGGGAGCTGGCCGCCGCCACGGCCCGGATGATCGTGGGCCAGGCCCAGGACCTGGCCTTCGAGTCGCGCCTGGACGTGTCCTTCGCCGAGTGCCGCCGGATGTCGGCGAACAAGACGGGGGCCCTGCTGTCCTGCGCCGCCTCCATCGGCGCCGTCCTGGCCGGCGCCCCCGAGGCGGCGACCCGGGCCCTGGGCGGGTTCGGGCTCCACCTGGGCCTCGCCTTCCAGGCCGTCGACGACGTCCTGGGCATCTGGGGGAGGCCGGAGCTCACGGGCAAGCCCGTCGCGGGCGACCTCCGCCAGCACAAGAAGACCTTCCCCGTGGCGGCCGCCCTGGAGGCGCGGCACCCCGCCGCCCTCCGGCTGCGGGAGCTGCTCACCAACGGCCACCTGTCGGAGGAGGCCCTGGCGGAGGCCGTCCGCCTGGTGGAGGAGGCCGGGGGGCGGGAGCGCACGGAGGAGGAGGCGGGCCGGCAGCTCCGCCTGGCCCTCCGGGCCCTGGAGCGGGTGCCCCTGGAGGCGGGGCCCCGGGAGCAGCTCGTGGAGCTGGCCCGGTTCGTCGCGGCCCGGGAGTTCTGACCGTGGGCAGGGCCTTGGGACAGGTGACCGCGTCGGGGGGGCCCTGACGGTGGCGGTGCGGGTCGAGCCGCGGCTGCGGCAGGCGGCCGGGGAGGCCCTGGCCCGGGCCGTGGACCGACTCCTCGCCCTCCAGCACGACGAGGGGTGGTGGAAGGGGGAGCTGCAGACGAACGTGACCATGGACGCCGAGGACCTGCTCCTCCGGGAGTTCCTCGGCATCCGCACCGAGGAGGAGACCCGCCCCTCGGCCAACTGGATCCGGAGCCAGCAGCGGGAGGACGGGACCTGGGCCACCTTCTTCGGAGGCCCCGGCGACCTGTCCACCACCGTGGAGGCCTACGTGGCCCTGCGCCTGGCCGGGGACCCGCCCGACGCCCACCACATGCGGCGGGCGGCGGCCTTCGTGCGGGAGTCGGGGGGCCTCGAGAGGGCCAGGGTCTTCACCCACCTCTGGCTCGCCCTGTTCGGGCTGTGGCCCTGGGAGCAGGTCCCGGCCCTCCCCCCGGAGGTGATCTTCCTGCCCCCCTGGGCCCCGCTCTCCGTCTACGACTTCGCCTGCTGGGCCCGGCAGACCATCGTCGCCCTCACCGTCGTGGGCGCCCACCGACCCGTCCGGCCCCTTCCCTTCGACCTGGAGGAGCTGCGGACGGGGGCGCCCCGGCCCCGCCGTCCCCTGTCCACCCGGGCGGGGCAGCTGGAGCTGCTGGACCGCCTCCTCCACCGCTACGAGCGGCGACCCCTGCGAGCCCTGCGGCGTCTTGCCATCGCCCGAGCCCTGGAGTGGATCCTCCGGCGCCAGGAGGCCGACGGCTCCTGGGGCGGGATCCAGCCGCCCTGGGTGTACTCCCTCATCGCCCTGTCCGTGGTCGGCTACCCCCTGGACCACCCCGCCGTCCGCCGCGGCCTGGAGGGCCTGGAGGGGTTCACCGTGGTCGACGGGGACGTGCGCCGCCTGGAGGCCTGCCAGTCCCCGGTGTGGGACACGGCCCTGGCGGTGATCGCCCTGGCCGATGCCGGGCTACCCCGGGACCACCCGGCCCTCGTGCGGGCCGCCGGCTGGCTCCTCGGCGAGGAGATCCGGGTCCCCGGGGACTGGGCCGTCCGCCGGCCGAACCTGCCGCCCGGGGGCTGGGCCTTCGAGTTCGCCAACGACAACTACCCCGACATCGACGACACCGCCGAGGTCATCCTGGCCCTCCGCCGGGTGGACCATCCCGAGCCCGAGCGGGTCCGGCAGGCGGTGGGACGCGGCGTCCGGTGGGTGCTGGGGATGCAGTGCACCGACGGCGGCTGGGGCGCCTTCGACGTGGACAACACCCGGACCCTGTGCCGGGACCTCCCCTTCTGCGACTTCGGCGAGGTCATCGACCCGCCCTCGGCCGACGTCACGGCCCACGTCGTCGAGATGCTGGCCGGCGAGGGGCGGGCCGGGGATCCCGCCGTCCGCCGGGCCCTGGGCTGGCTGGCGCGCCACCAGGAGCGGGACGGGTCCTGGTTCGGCCGGTGGGGGGCGAACCACGTCTACGGGACCGGGGCGGTCGTGCCGGCGGCGGTGGCGGCGGGGGTCCCCCCCTCCGACCCCAGGATCCGGGCGGCGGTGGCCTGGCTCGAGCGGCACCAGCGGCCCGACGGGGCCTGGGGGGAGGACATGCGGTCCTACCGGGACCCGGCCTGGGTGGGCCGGGGGGAGGCGACCCCCTCCCAGACGGCCTGGGCCCTCCTGGCGCTGCTCGCGGCGGGGGAACGCTCGGAGGCCGTGGAGCGGGGGGTGGCCTGGCTGGTGGAGGCCCAGCGCCCGGACGGCGGCTGGGACGAGCCCCACTACACGGGCACCGGCTTCCCGGGGGACTTCTCCATCAACTACCACCTGTACCGGATCGTCTTCCCCGTCACGGCCCTGGGCCGGTACCTGGGG
>CAYVCH010000224.1:0-3933 GCA_964449755.1 uncultured Actinomycetes bacterium | reverse complement strand
GGGCCACCCGCTGCGGCTCTCCGGTCGGCGGGGGGCCCGGGCCCGGCGGGCGGAGGCCCTGGCCGAGGAGCTCCGCCGGGTCCTGCCGGTCCCGGTGGTCCTCCACGACGAGCGGCTCTCGACGGCCGAGGCCGAGCGGGCCCTGCGGGAGGCCGGAGCCCCGGGGCGTGCCCGACGGCGGACGGTGGACGCCTCGGCGGCCGCGGTGATCCTGCAGTCCTTCCTGGACGCCGCCCGGGGCTGAGCCGGCCGTCGCCGGCGGGGCGGGCCGGTATCCTCGGGGCCGATGCAGCCGCCCCGGGTCGCCTCGCCCCAACCCACTCCGGGGGCCACCGACGGCCTGGGCCGACTCCCGGACCCGGAGGAGCGGACGGCCCGCCGCCGGGCCCTCGCGCTCCTCGTGGCCCTGGGCCTCCTGGTCGTGGTGGGGGCGGGGAGCGTGGCCGGGTACGTCCGGTGGTGCGAGGGGGCCTCGGGTGAGCGACGCCCCGTGACGCTGGTCGTGCCCGAGGGCGCCACCGGAGCGCAGGTCGTGGCCGCCCTGCACGAGCGGGGGGTGGTGCGCTGCGGCGGCCTGGTGGGTCGGTACCTCCTCCAGCGGTCGGGGCTCGCCGACGACATCCGGGCCGGCAGCCACGAGCTGGCCACGAACATGACCCTCGAGGAGGCGCTGGCCGTCCTCACCGCCCCGCCCCCGGAGGCGCCGACGGTGCGCTTGACGATCCCCGAGGGGTTCCGCCTCACGCAGATCGCCGAGCGGGCCGAGGAGCTGCTCGGGATCCCGGCCCGCCGGTTCCTGAAGCTGGCTGAGGGCGGCCGGTACGCGCTCCCTCCCTACCTCCCCGCGGGGAGCCCCACGGTGGAGGGGTTCCTGTTCCCCGAGACCTACGAGTTCGTCCCGGGCCGGACCACCGCCCGCGAGGTCATCGAGCGGCTCCTCGCCCAGTTCCGGGAGGAGGCGGCGGACCTCCCCTGGGAGAAGGCCGAGGGGCTCGGCCTGTCCCGCTACGAGGTGGTGGTCGTGGCCTCCATGGTGGAGGAGGAGGCGAGGCTGGCCCGGGAGCGGCCGAGGATCGCCGCCGTCATCTACAACCGGCTCGCCCGGGGCATGGTCCTTGCCATCGACGCCACCCTCCGGTACGTGGACCCCGACCCCTCCGACGGGCTCACCGAGGCCGACCTCGCCATCGACAGCCCCTACAACACCCGGCGGTACCCGGGGCTCCCGCCGACCCCCATCGCCAGCCCCGGCCTGGACTCCCTTCGGGCGGCCCTGGAGCCGGCCGACGTGCCCTTCCTCTACTACGTCCTCTGCGGGACCGACGGCCACCACGAGTTCAGCGTGACCTACGAGGACTTCCTCCGGGACAAGGCCCGCTGCCTGGGGTGAGGGAGGTGGGGGAGGACCGGGTCCGAACCGGGGTGGGGGGCGCCACCCGGGTGGTGGGAATCGTGGGCTGGCCCGTGGCCGGGAGCCTCTCTCCCACCATCCACAACGCGGCCTTCGCCCACCTGGGCCTGGACTGGGTCTACGTCCCCCTCCCCGTCCCGCCCGGCCGCCTGGCGGCCGCCCTGGAGGGGCTCGTGGCCCTGGGCCTGGCGGGAGCGAACGTCACCATGCCCCACAAGACGGAGGCCGCGGCCCTCTGCGCGAGCCTGTCCGAGGACGCCCAGCGCCTCCAGGCGGTGAACACCCTCGTCGTGGGGGAGGGGGAGCTCTCCGGCCACAACACCGACGCGCCGGGGTTCGCCCGGTTCCTCCGGGCCGACGTCGGCTTCGACCCCCGGGGCAGGACCGCCCTGCTCTACGGAGCCGGGGGGGCTGCCAGGGCCTGCGCCCTGGCCCTGGCCCGGCTGGGCCTGGCCCGGCTGCTGGTGGCGGCCCGGGAGCCCAGCCGGGCGGCCCCCCTGGTCGGGCTCCTGGAGGGCTTCGAAACCGAGGTCCGGGTGGGCCCCTTCGACGCCGCGGCGGAGGCTGGCGCCCCCCCGGTCTCCCTCGTGGTCAACGCCACCCCCCTGGGGGCGGGCGGTGAGCGCCTGCCCCTGCCGCCCCTGCGCCCGGGGATGCTGGTGGTGGACCTCCTGTACCTGCCCCGCGTCACCCCGCTCCAGGCGGAGGCCCGGGCCGCGGGGGCCGCGGCCTTCGGGGGGCTCGGCCTCCTGCTCCACCAGGCCGCCCTCTCCTTCGAGCTGTGGACCGGCCGCCCGGCCCCCCTGCCGGCCATGTCGGCCGCCGCGCTGGCCGCCCTGTCGGGGCAGTGGGGAGACCCCTGAGGCAAGGCGGGTGGTGGAAGGGGGCGTAGGACTCAAGTCCGAGTGCGGCCCCTCCGATGGTTTCAGCGGGAATCGCGCTCGGCCATGGAGGACTTCTCCGCCCTCGCGTCGCGGGTCGTCGGCGCCGTGGAGCACGTCCGGGGCTGTCTCCTGCTGTCCCGGGACGGCCTGCTCCTCGGGGCCTATCCGCAGCCCGACGGGGGCGGGGTGAGGGCTGCGTGGGTGCGGTTCCAAGCCCTGGGAGACGTGGAGCGGGGGTTCGTCCAGCGGGGCGAGGAGCTGTGGGCTTACGTCCGCCGGGGGCCCTACGCTGCCTTCGCCGTCGCCGCCGCTCGGGTCCGGCCGGGGATCCTTCTGGATCAGCTCGACCGGGTCCTGGTCGCGTCCGAGGAGGGGCGGGGGCGGCCCGAGGCCCCTCGCCTCCCCAGGGGAGGTCCGGGGCCGTGGCAGGCCCTCCGCCTCCCGGAGCGGGAAGCGGGCCCGCCGCGGCCGCCGGGCCCCCTCCGGGAGGCTGCCGGGACCTCTCCGGAAGGCTTCCCGCCCGCCGCGCCCGCCACCCGGCCGACGGGCGAGGACCGGGCCCGACCCGCGGACGAGGCAGGGATCCGGGGGGCCGGCGAGGAGGAGGTGGACCGGGTCGAGCTCGTCCGGGAGTTCGGCCGGCTGCTTCAGGACGCCGACGCGCGTGACGAAGGATCACGGCAGAACGGATAGCCGCAGGGAGCCTGGATGAAGCGGGGACGCAAGCAGCTCGGGCAGATCCTGGTCGAGCGGGGGCTGTTGAGCGAGGAGCAGCTCGAGCGGGCCCTGGAGGAGCACCGCCGGAGCGCCCGGGCCCTGGGGCGGGTCCTCATCGACATGGGCCTCATCAAGGAGGCCGACCTGGTCCAGGCCCTGGCCGAGCAGGTGGGGTTGGAGTTCGTGGACCTCGCGGAGTTCCAGGTGGACCCGAAGGCCGCCACCCTCCTGCCGGAGGCCCTGGCCATCCGGTATCGGGCCCTCCCCATCGGGGAGCGGGACGGCAAGCTCCTCGTGGCCATGTCCGACCCGGCCAACGTCTTCGCCCTGGACGACATCCGGGCCATCACCAACCGGGAGGTCCAGCCGCTGGTGGCGACGGCCAGCGACGTCGAGGAGGCCATCCGGAAGTACAGCGGCGCGGGGGAGCAGGTCTCGGCCCTGGCCACCGAGGCGGCGAGCGCCTACGAGGCGGAGGCCGGGGAGCAACCGGAGGTCCTGGTCGAGGACGCCCCCATCGTGAAGCTCGTCACGGCCATCATGACCCAGGCCGTAGCCGACCGGGCCTCCGACGTCCACATCGAGCCCACCGAGCGGGACGTCCGGGTCCGGTTCCGCGTCGACGGGGTCCTCCACGAGATCATGCGCTCGCCGAGGAGCATCCGTCGGGGCCTGGTGAGCCGGCTCAAGGTCATGGCGAACATGGACATCGCCGAGCGTCGGGTGCCCCAGGACGGCCGGATGAGCATGCAGGTGGGGGACCGCCAGCTCGACCTCCGGGTGGCCAGCCTCCCCACGGTCCACGGGGAGACGGTGGTCATCCGCATCCTCGACAAGAGCCAGGCCCTCCTCCGCCTGGAGGACCTGGGGCTTCTGGAGGAGGCGTACAAGCGCTACGAGGCGTCCTTCCGCAAGCCCTAC
>CAYVCH010000223.1:414-3942 GCA_964449755.1 uncultured Actinomycetes bacterium | reverse complement strand
CCGGGACCACGTGAGGATCGACGAGCGGATCACCTACCTCACCTGGCTGTGGCAGATGAACCGGGGGGTCTTCAAGTCCCCATGGGCCAAGCACGAGACCTGGACCATCTCGGTGGCCCACTCCGACGAGGACGCCCGGCGCTACGTGGAGAACCTGGCCGAGCTCGCCGAGGCCCTGGCGGCCTGAGGCCCGTGCCGTCCTGCGAGTGCCGCGGGCACCCTCGAGCGGGACGTGGGGACGGCCGGCCCGGAGCGAGCTCCGGCGGGTTAGGTCTTCCGACCGAGGCCCTTCCGCCTATTGTCCGGAGGGGCGGGAACCCCTAGACTGAGGGGTCCGCTGGGAGGAGGGAGAGGCGATGAGACGGGTAGCAGCCGTGGCGGCGGGGGCCCTCGGGCTGCTCGCGGCCCAGGTGGGGACGGCCTTCGCCGGCTCCGAAGTGCCCGTGCCCGGTCAGGACGGTGGCCAGGTGGGGGGCGAGGTGGTGCGGCCGCTGCAGGAGGTGGCCTTCACTGGGGCCAACATCCAGCTCTGGATGGTCCTCGCCACGGCCCTGGCGGTGGTCGGCCTGCTGCTCCTCGTGGCGAGCTGGCGGCGGAACTCCGCCCGGACCTAGCCAGGTGACCGCCGCTACAGCCGCACCACGGGCCTCGTGAGGAGGTGGAGGAGGGCCCGCCACAGCCGGAGCGGGGCGGGGGGGGCGAAGCGGACCTCCAGAGCCAGGCGGGGGTTGGGGCGCCCCTCATAGACGGCGATGTCGCGCTCCAGGCGGAGGGGCGGTGATGCCCGCGTGATCCGCATGCCGCCCGGCGGGTGGATCTCCACGCGTAGCCAGGTGGGCCGGATGGTGACCTGGTTCGCGAAGGTGAGGCGGTACGTGCCGCCTCGGTCATCCCCCTGCCAGGCGCCTTTCGCCTCCCAGGAGGCGTCGAGGGTTGCGGTCTCGCCGCTCTCGATGGGGAAGTAGGCCTGGAGGTAGGGCAGGCCGAGGTCGGAGCGGATCCAGACCCTCGTCGGTTTGCCGTTCAGCGAGGAGGCGGCGGAGGGGCAGCCCGTCCGGCAGTAAAGGTGGACCAGGACCACGCTCTGCCCCGCCTCGAGGTGTTCGAGGATGGGCCCTACCCTGCCGTCGTCGTCCGTGGGGCGCCAGGGACCGATGACGTAGCGGGGCTGGCCCCGGACGGGGGCTCGGTTCTCCAGCGTGACCCGGGCCTGGACCCGGGCCGAGCCGTCGTCGCCGAGGCGCACGGCGTAGGAGATCCGCCGGTCCTGGTAGTAATCGACCTTGGACCCGGCGGCGCTGTTCACGACCACGGCGAGGAAGTCCCCGGGCCCCGGTCGCAAGGCCCCCCCGGCAACGCTCCCGGCGAGTGCGGCCTCCAGCTCGGGATCCTCCGCGTAGACGAGGAGGTGGCCCTCGCCGATGGATCGGAGGAGCAGGCGCAGATCGCCAAAGGAGGGCGCAGGCTGGGACATGAACCGGGCGATGACCTGCCGGGCCACGTCGCCGAGGACCCGCTTCCTCGTGGGGTGGTCAGGGAACAGGCCGTAGGCCCGATTGGCGGTGAAGGCGACGACGTTCTCCGCCGTGATGCGCAGGCCGTAGCCGGGCAGCGGGGCCGGCCCCGTGGCCCGAAGGAGCGCCTGGAGGGCGAAGGGGTCGGCGGCGATAACCCCGTCGAGCCGCTCGCCGGTGGCTGCGGCGTAGCCTGCCAGGATGGCTCGCGCCACCGAGGGAAAGTCGGGCATGACGTTGATCGCGGTCCAGAACCGACGACCGCCGCGGAACTGGTCGTAGTTGCGGGCGTAGTCGGAGTTCGGGGCCTCCACCGCGTGAGGATCCAGGAGGGGGAGGCTCTGGATGGGACGGAAGGGGCCGAGACGGAGGGTTCCCCCGTCGGCGAGGAGGATGGCGTACGCGCCGAGGATGCCGCCGGTGCCCCGGAGCTCAGCCGGGTTCTGGGCCGCCACGAAGTAGCGCCGGGGGCCCTCGGCCCCGAGGAACGTGGGGAGGCGGCGGGCGATGCGGGCCCCCAGGGCGAGCCGGCGGTGGAGCTCCTCGAATCCCTGCTCGGCCTCGTGGAGGGCGGTGGCCACGGGTCCCGGCAGCGGGGTGCGGGGGGCACCGGCCAGGGTCGCCACAGCCTGTCCCGTGAAGGCCTCGGCCTTCTCCAGGGCCGTGGCGAGGGAGGGTAGGTAATCGAGGGGGAGGTGGCCCCTGCGGGGTGCCAGGGCCGAGAGGCCGCCCGGCAACTCCGCCACGGCGCCGGAGAGGACCTCCCCGGCCAGGGCGACGTCCGCCCCAGCGACGGCCAGAGCGGCGAGGGCGTCGGGCGTGCGGCCGGCCAGGGGAAGCCAGGCGAGGGGCAGGAGGGGCCCCGCTCGGGCGCGCCTGCCGGCGTCGCCGAAGGCGGCCCGGGCCTTGCGGAAGGAGGCCAGGGCGTCGGCGGGGTCGTTGGCCAGGAGCGCCTGGCGGGCTCGCTGGAGATCCTCCTGGGCCCTCCGGAGGCTGTCCCAGAAGGGGAGAGCGGCGGCGGCGGCGAGGTCCCCCAGGAGGAGAACGAGGGCCACGAGGAGGACGGCGGCCGCTCCCGCCCACCGGCGAAGCCGCGTCGACCGTCGCCGCCCGTCTGCTTGCCCGCCCTCGGCCACCGAGGGGTTGCCCTCCATGGCCCGTACACTACCTCCGGTCCCGAGTCGGGCGTGCCCTGGGGGACGGGCAAGCCGAGGTGGCCGGTCACGAGGGAGGCGAGGGTTGGCGGAACCCCAGGTGGCGGTGGTCATGGGCTCTCGCTCCGACTGGGAGGTGGCCCGCCACGCCGCCGCGACCCTGGAGCAGCTCGGCATCCCCCACGAGGTGCGGGTCCTCTCGGCCCACCGGACTCCCGAAGAGGTGGCGGCCTACGCTGAGGAGGCGGAGGGCCGGGGCATCCGGGTGCTGATCGCCGCCGCCGGGGGTGCGGCGGCCCTTCCCGGCGCGCTGGCGGCCAGGACGCAGCTCCCCGTCCTCGGTGTGCCCGTCGAGTCCAACCTCCTCGGCCTCGACTCGCTCCTGTCCATGGTCCAGATGCCGGCGGGGGTGCCGGTGGGGACCTTGGCCGTGGGGCGGGCGGGAGCCGTGAACGCCGCCCTCCTGGCGGCGGCCATCCTCGCCCTGTCCGATCGGGAGGTACGACGACACCTCGTCGTCTACCGTGAGAGGCAGAAGGCGAGGGTGCTGGGCGAGGCGGAGCCCCAGCCCGGATCGGGTCGCCCGCCTGGCGGCCCGTGAGCCTCGGGACGGGGCATCCTCAGCCCTCGGGTCCTACGAGGATGCGGTCGAACCTCCGCCCCGCGAGCGTCCAGACGGTGTCACAGCAGGCGCACTCGACGGTGACCCCCTCGGGCGGATCTCCCTCGCCGATGTCGACCCGGCAGCCGCAGACCGGACAGTCCATGGCTGCCCGTTCATCTGTCGCATCGGGGAGCGCGCTGACAGGGTCGTCAGACCTGTCTCTGGAGGGACCTGCGGGCCTAGCCGGGGCGGGGGG
>CAYVCH010000223.1:0-396 GCA_964449755.1 uncultured Actinomycetes bacterium | reverse complement strand
TCTTCGGGGGTGCGTCGGGTGGAGCGCCGGGCGTTGGGGGGCCACCGGCCGGGAGGTGCCGGTCGTCGGGCCCCTTGGCGCGAGCCACCGGGACCGCCGGGCCTTCTTCAGAGCTCGCCGAGGTGCTGCGGAGTGGGAGGGTCCAGCCGTCCAGGTCCCCCTCAACCCCCTGGAACTGGAGGCCGAGGCCCTGACGTCCTGAGGGCGGCCACCGGAGGGGGCCGACCCGGGGTCAGCTTCCGGTCCGTGGCCGCCAGAGGCCCCGGGCTAGCATGGGCGGGAACAGAGGGTCGGGAGGGAGGAGGCCCCCGCGGGTGGGTAAGGGGATCCTGGAGCGCCTGGCCGAGGGCCCGGTGCTGGGCGACGGCGGCTACCTGCTCGAGCTGGAGAGGCGAG
>CAYVCH010000222.1:0-3959 GCA_964449755.1 uncultured Actinomycetes bacterium | reverse complement strand
CCTCCAGGCCCTCGCCCACGGCCCGGGCTCCCTCCTCGGCGCGGCGGGCCACCTGGTCCAGGCGCCCCTGGACCTCCTCGGCCAGGGCCTGGCCCGCCTGCTGGAAGCCGGCTTCCACCGACCGGATCCCCTCGTCGAGCCGGGCCACCTGCTGGCGGATGGCCTGGAGGAGGGCGGCGACGTCGTCGCCCCGGGCCGCCGCCCTGGACAGCTCCTCCTCGGTCCGGCCGGCGAGGCCGGTCATGAGCTCCAGGCCGCCCTGGAGGTAGCCCTCGATGGCCTGGGCAATGCGGGCGGTCTCCCGGGCCACCAGCTCCCCGTGTTCGCGGACCCGGCTCGTGATGGACTCCACCAGGGCCAGGTCGCGATCGGCGAGGTGCTTGAAGGCCCGCGCGATGTGCTCCTGGATCTCCTGGAGCTGCTCCCGGACCTCCTCCACGCCCCGCAGGGCGGGGGAGGCGGCGGCGTCGGCCAGGGCCTGGGCCCCGCGGGCCAGCACCTCCTTCAGGGCGCGGGTGGAGCCGGCCAGGTCGGCCAGGGTGTCCTCCAGGCGGGCGGTGCGGACGGCCAGGGCCTGGAAGCGCTCGTCGCTGTGGGCGATGAGGCTGCGAACGGTCTGGTCGCGGGAGATCTGTTCGAGGATGCGGGCCTGGGCGTCGCCGCCGTCGGGAGAGGCCCGCCAGACCTCGCTGGCGATCTCGTGCATGAGGGAGACGGCGGCCTGCTGGATCCCTCGCAGGCCCTCCTCGAGGCGCTCCTCGACCCTGCGCTGGTAGGTCTCGATGACGGCCTCGAGGCCCGGGGCGGCCCCGGGCGCCTTCCTGGAGAACCGCCCGACCCGCTTGGCCGTGCCGCCCTCCGGGTGTGCGGAACTGGACCCTCGCATGGGCGCTCGCATTCCGGGGCCGGCGCGGCGCGTCGGCCCCAGTCTAGGGCAACGGGAGCCCCGCATCACGCATCCCGGAGGCCTTCTCGTGGGCCGGACGGCGGGCGGCGGCCGGCGGCAGCTTTGCCGGGCCTCCCGGGGCCCCCTATACTGGCCTGGCAGTCCCCCGTACCTGGTAGCCGGGCGCGGCCGGGTCTCGAAGGGGCGTAGCTCAACCTGGTAGAGCACCGGTCTCCAAAACCGGCGGTTGGGGGTTCAAGTCCCTCCGCCCCTGCAGGGAGCAGCATGAACAGGCAGATGAAGCGGATGCAGCGGCGCCAGGCCCGCGCCGCGGTGGATCGCGCGCAGGCGGCGGTCGCGGCCAGGCGCCAGGCGGTCCAGGAGCGGCAGCGGCGGCGGACGCCGCCCCGCCAGTTCCTGCGGGAGGTCCGCCAGGAGCTGAGGAAGGTGAACTGGCCGACCCGGCGCGAGCTGGCCGCCTACACGGTCGTCGTGCTCGTGTCGGTCACCGTGCTCACGGCCTTCGTGTTCGGCCTGGACTTCGTCTTCGCCAAGGCCGTCCTGCGGCTGCTGGGCAGCGGCTGAGTGGGGACGACGCGTCATGGACGAGCCCGAGGGACAGCCTGAGGGCGCCCCCGCCGAGGCGGGGGCGGCCTGGATGACCCCGGAGGACCGGAGGCTGGAGGCCGCCGGCATCGAGCCCCCCGTGGACGAGGCCGAGGTGGCCGCGGCCGGCCGCCCGGCCGAGGAGGTCGCCCTCCACGAGGTCGAGGAGGAGCCGGACCGGGAGGCGTGGGCGGAGGTGCTGGCCGCCGAGGGCGTTGAGGAGGCCCCCGAGGTGGAGGCCGGTGAGGTCGGGGGGCCCGCTGCGGGCACAGGGGAAGCCCCGGCCGACGAGGACGAGGCCGCCGGGGAGCTCCCCACGGAGGTGCCGGCCGGCGAGGGTGAGGAAGGGGCCAGGGTCTCCCCGGAGGATCCCTTCAGGGGCCCCGGGGAGTGGTACGTCGTCCACACCTACGCGGGCTACGAGAACAAGGTCAAGGCCAACCTGGAGTCCCGCATCCACACCATGCAGATGGAGGACAAGATCTTCGCCGTCCACATCCCCATGGAGGACGTCATGGAGATCAAGGGCGGCAAGAAGCAGGTGGTCCAGCGCAAGGTGTTCCCCGGCTACCTGCTGGTGAAGATGATCTACGACGACGAGTCCTGGTACGTCGTGCGCAACACCCCGGGGGTCACGGGGTTCGTCTCGGCGGGGACCGGGTCCAGGCCGACGCCCCTGTCACGTCGGGAGGTGGAGAAGATCCTGGCGGTGAAGCGGGAGGAGGTGAAGCCGGCCTTCCGCATCGGCTTCGAGGAGGGCGACGTGGTGCGCATCGTCTCCGGGCCCTTCGCCGACTTCACCGGCACCATCAGCGAGATCAACGTGGACCAGAGCAAGCTCAAGGTCATGGTGAGCATCTTCGACCGGGAGACCCCGGTGGAGCTGGGTCTCGACCAGGTCGCCAAGGTGTAGCGACGGGGCGGGAGGCCGGCCGCCGGGCCGGTCGTGTGGACCGCAGGAGGTGGTGGCACGTGGCGAAGAAGAAGGTCCTCGCCGTCGTCAAGCTCCAGATCCGGGCCGGGCAGGCCACGCCGGCACCGCCCGTGGGCACGGCCCTGGGGCAGCACGGCGTCAACATCATGGAGTTCTGCCGGCAGTACAACGAGGCCACCCAGCAGTACGCGGGCCAGGTCGTGCCCGTGGAGCTCACCGTCTACGAGGACCGGTCCTTCACCTTCGTCACGAAGCAGCCGCCCGCCTCCGAGCTGATCAAGCAGGCGGCGAGGATCGAGAAGGGGTCGCCCGAGCCCAACCGCACCCGGGTCGGCAGGCTCACCCGTGACCAGCTGCGCCGGATCGCCGAGCAGAAGATGGTGGACCTGAACGCCTCCGACGTCGAGGCCGCCATGCGCATCATCGAGGGCACCGCCCGGAGCATGGGGGTGGAGGTCGTGGCATGAGGCCCGGGAAGCGCTACCGACAGGCCCTGGAACGGGTGGACCGGCAGCGCCTCCACCTGCCCGCCGAGGCCATCCGGCTGCTCAAGGAGCTGCCCCCGGCCAGGTTCGACGAGACCGTCGAGGTCTCCTTCCGGCTGGGCGTGGACCCGCGGAAGGCGGACCAGATGGTCCGGGGCACGGTCTCCCTGCCCCACGGGACCGGGAGGTCGGTGCGGGTGGCCGTCTTCGCCACCGGCGAGAAGGCCCGGGAGGCGAGGGAGGCCGGGGCCGACGTCGTGGGCGGCGAGGAGCTGGTCGAGCGGGTCCTGAAGGGCGCCATCGACTTCGACGCCGCCGTGGCGACCCCCGAGATGATGCCGGCGGTGGGCCGGGCCGGGCGGGTCCTCGGGCCCCGGGGGCTCATGCCGAACCCGAAGAGCGGCACCGTCACCGGCGACGTCGCGAAGACGGTTCGGGAGATCAAGGCCGGGAAGGTGGAGTACAAGGTGGACCGCACCGGCAACGTCCACCTGGTCATCGGCAAGCGGTCCTTCGACGAGCGGAAGCTGCTCGAGAACTACCTGGCGGTGGTGGAGGAGATCCTGCGGGCCAAGCCCTCCGCGGCCAAGGGCAAGTACGTGAAGGGCGCCACCATCGCCTCCACCATGGGCCCGGGGATCCGGATCGACCCGGCCCGGCTGAAGGAGGTCGAGGCGGCCCTGGCGTGAGGCCGCCCGCCCCGGGCGGCGTCGGCGGCCTGTGGTAAGAACTGGTCGTGGCCGTCGACGCCGAGTCCGTCCGGGCCCTGCTCCGGTTGCTCGAGGAGCAACCGGAGCTGCGGGCGGGGCTGGCCCGGGTCCTGCGGGTGGGGGAGCTGGACCGGCTGAGCGACGCCGTCCTCGCCCTGGCCGAGGCCCAGCGGCGGACCGAGGAGCGCCTGGAGGCCCTGGCGGCCCGGGTGGAGGCCCTGGCGGAGGCCCAGCGGCGCACCGAGGAGCGCCTCCAGGCCCTGGCCGCCCACATGGAGACCCTGGCGGGCTACGTCGACACCCTGCGGGGGCAGATGCTGGAGCTGCGCTACTCGACC
>CAYVCH010000221.1:2370-3967 GCA_964449755.1 uncultured Actinomycetes bacterium | reverse complement strand
CTCTCGGGAGGAGCCTACGCCCGTGGTCTATTTACACCGCGGAAGGGTCGCCACCCCCTGAGGTAGTTGATGGGCCGATCCCACGATCGGCTGCAGTCGATCGTTCCCCATGGGGTCTCGGTTTCCCTGGACGTGTCGGCCTCCACCCTCGAGTAGCCGCCACCATTCGTTCCGTGCGAGATCTCCGAGTAGTCGCTGAGGCACTTGCCGTCGCCCGTTTCCCAGACGTAGTTGCGCTCGTACACGTAGTGCGCGAGCGCGGCCGTCGCTGTCGCCACGACAATGAAGAAGGTCATTGGGGCAATCAGGGCAGTGCTCCTGGCGGCCATGGCTCAACCTCCGTGGCTCAGGGTGGCCCAAGGGGTGGGGGCCTGGGCGCCGGCGAGCCTCCCACAGCCCACCAGCAGGAGCAGCGCCAAGGCCGTCGGGGCGAAGGGCTGGCCCCTCGCCCCCGCCGCGGCCTCCTCCCCCTCATCGCGCCGCGAGCATAGACGGGGAGCGAGAGGCAAGTCCCCCGTCCGGGGGACGGCGGGCGCGCAGCCGCCCGCTCGCTTTCCCCGCCGCGCGCCTCCCAGGTGGACCTGGGTCGGGCCTGGGCCCCGTCGGGGGTCCAGTAGACGTAGAAGGCGAAGGCCAGGGGGGAGATCCCGCCCCCGCCCTCGAGGGGCGGCTGCTGCCAGCTCCCGGTGTGGCCCTGGGCGTTGGCCGGGTTCACGTACCAGCAGGTGAAGCCGGTGCCGCCGGGCGCGGAGTACCGGCAGGTCCGCTTCCTCATCCCGCCCAGGCGCCCGACGGACGCATCGGTGGTGATCCGGCAGACGCTGTCGGTGCCCGGGCAGTAGTGCTCCTGGTACAGGTCCTCGCAGGTGGCTCCGTTCGTGCCGCAGGCCCAGCGGCTGAAGACAGCCCTCCGGCGTTCCACCTCCGTGCCCGGCGTGTTGCAGTATTTGTCCGCCATCCACCTCGCCACGAAGTTGGCGGCGGTGCTGGTCCGGATCTTCTGGAAGGCGGCCATGTTGAGGTTGAGTGCCAGGCGCCGACGCCCGCGTGCCAGAAGGCCCTGGGGGTGTCCGCCCAGGGGGAGTACAGGGCGCCGCTCGTGTCGTGGCGCCCCAGGGCCATGGGTGAGGGGGTGAGGGTGCTCCCGGGGGCCACCTCGGGCCAGGTGGGGGCGAGGACCATGGCGGCGAGCTCGGAGGCGGTGAGGCCCGAGCAGCGGGTGGCCGCCGCGCCAGCGTCCCTCACGTCCTGGAGCGGCACCTCCCCGAACCGGTGGGCCCAGGCGGGCGGCGCTTGGAGGGCGAGGAGGACCCCCGCGAGGACGACCCGCCCCCTCACGCCCCCTCCCCCACGTAGCCGGTGCTCGCCGCCCAGAACATCGGGAGGAGGTTCGCCTTGGGATCGGTGAGGAGGGGACCCACCTCGGGGTCATCCACCTGGAGGTCGAAGGAGCCCCCACCGTAGGTGCCCGGAGGGACGTCGTCGGGGAGCGCCGCCGACAGCTCCGCATCACCGGGGAACTCCCCGACCACCGCCTGGGTCACCCACACGATCCGACCGTCCGGGTCCACCCAGGCGGCGACCACGACCGGCTGGC
>CAYVCH010000221.1:0-2344 GCA_964449755.1 uncultured Actinomycetes bacterium | reverse complement strand
GCGTCGGGGGTGCCGGGCACCAGGCCGGAGAGGTTGTACACATCCCCGGTGGCGGCGTACGGGTAGGGCGGGGAAGCCGGGGGCGCGTCGTAGAGCTTCCGCGCCTCTGCGTCGCCGTAGGGCACCTCCCAGATCGGGGCCCGGATCATGAAGTCCCGGACCAGGAGGTCCCCGGGCGGGGTGGGGATGACCTCCCAGCGCACCTCGGCCACCTCCTCCGCCGGGACCGGCGAGGACAGGGCGAAGGGCCCGGGCTCCCCGGGGCGGAGGGGGTCGATCGGGACGGGGGCCGAGGCCCTCCCCAGCTCGCTGCCGTCGGCGGCGAGGAGCACGGCGGTCACCTCGGCCCCCGAGGGGGCGGCGGTCTCGTTGCGGACCAGGCCGAAGGCCCGCCAGGGGCCGGTGGCGCCCACCGAGACGCTCCCGGGGACGAGCACGACCCCCCGGGCGGGGAACTCCCCCAGGTAGCCGGGACCGTAGAAGCCGAGGAGGTCCCGCCAGACCGTGGGGTCGGCGGGGTCGTCCTCCGGGGCGTAGCCCGGGAGGCGCGGCGCCCCGCAGTCCACCTCGCCCCCGCCGAGCTTGGCGCAGCCCTCCTCGTCGAACAGCTCCGGGTAGAGCACGTGGTTGGGCGGGAGCTCGGGGAGGGGGGTGGTGACGGGGCCCGGGGTGGGTCCGGGGGAGGGGGCCTGGGCGCCGGTGAGCCTCCCGCAGCCCGCCAGGAGGAGAACCGCGAGGGCCGCGAGCACGGAGGGCAGGGCCGTCGTGCCCGCCGCGGCCTCCTTCCCCCTCATCGCGCCGCGAGCATAGACGGAGAGAGAGGCAAGTCCCCTGCCCGGGGGACAGCGCGCAGCGACCCCGTCCCCCCGGCGCCCCCGCGGTCAGGCGCCGATCGGGCGCGCCGGGCCGGACATGCGATCTGGTCTCGAGGCGCGCCACCCGGGCGCGGCATCGTGTCGGCGTGGCCAGGGACATCCAGATCCGAGGGGTGCCCGAGGAGATCCACCGGACGCTCCGGGCGAGGGCCGGGCCGCCCGCGCCGGGGAGGAGCAGGAGGAGCGGTGCCTACGCCGTCGCCGCGGCGAGCGCGAGCGCGGCCCAGCCGAGGAGGAAACACACCCCACCCACCGGCGCCAGGGCGGCCCACCGCCGCCCGCCGCTCAGGGCGAGCGCGTAGAGGCTCCCCGAGAACAGGACCGTGCCGGCCAGGAACAGCCAGCCCGCGGCCGCCGCCGGCCAGCCCATCGCGCCGGCCCAGAGGACGTAGGGCCGCGAGGCCGCGGGTCCCGAGCCCGGGGTGGTCGCCCCGGCGATCTCCACCGAGCCCACCAGGACCGCGACGAACACCGCGAGCGCGTGCCACAGCTGGTAGCGCACGGCGGTCTCGAACCAGGCGAGCCGCTCCTCGGAGAGGCGCGAGCGGAGCGCGTGTGCCCCGAACGCCCCGGCCGCGACCCCCACGAGGCCGGAGACGGCGCCCACGACCAGCAGGAGTCGCTCCACGGCCGCATCCTCACACGCGGGACAAGAGGAGGTCGAGCACCCCTCGATCCCCGGGAACCTGAGGACGACCTACGGCCCGGGGGAGGGGCCACGCCTTGACCACGACGGCCCATCTGGGCTCGGCGTCGGCCCCCAGCTCGCAGAGCCCGTAGTACTCGGCCGTGATCTCGGCCGTCCTTTGCTCGGTCGACCCGATCTCCTCCGAGATCCAAACCGAGCCGTCCGCCGCCGCGGACCCCCACGCGGCGGAGATCTCCGGCGGGTAGTACGTCGCCCACCATCCGTCCGGGGGCGCGATCCAGCGACCGTCGAGGTCCTGCACCGCCCCGGGACAGTCCCCCGCGAGCATCAGCCCCGGTGGCAGCGATGGCTCGGTACCGCCTGCCGCCGGTTCTCCTCCGCCGGCTGGCGCCCCGTGAGCAACCACGAGCCAAGGCCGAGGGCCGCTCGGAGGATCACCCACCGTCTGGGTCTGGACGTCGACACCGCCTCACGCACCTCGACCACGCCTCCGCCATCGCCGCCGTGGAGCACGGCATCGTGTCCCGCGCCTGCGCAGATCTCGCCGTTCCATCGGCGCGCTTGACACGCAGACAGACGCTACGGTTCCGCCGTGAGCAGGCGATCCACGCGCAGGCGCGGCACGCCTCTCGCGGGGGCCGCAGCCGCGTCTATGCTCGCCGCGGTCACCTACACGGCGATCGTGGCGAGGCCCGCTGTGGCCATGGCGTGCTACGCCATCGCATCCAACCCCGAGGTGATCCAGGTCCAGCCGGACTTCTTCGTCGTCGACGCCCTCCACTACATCGGCTGCGAACGCTCGACTCGTCACATCCACGTC
>CAYVCH010000220.1:0-4011 GCA_964449755.1 uncultured Actinomycetes bacterium | reverse complement strand
CGCCGCCTCCTCGACCGCCACGACCACCCCGTGCTGCTGGAGATGGAGGCCGAGGCCGAGGCCCGGGGCTTCCCCGTCGTGGGCCGCACGGTGGGGGTGACCCTCGAGGTGCTGGCCCGGGCCGTGGGTGCCCGCCGGGTCTTCGAGCTGGGGTCGGGCTTCGGGTACTCCGCCTACTTCCTCGCCCGGGCCGTGGGCGAGGGGGGGGTGGTCCACTGCACCGACGGCGACCCCGCCAACGCGCGGCGGGCCGCCGACTACCTGGGGCGGGCCGGGCTGTGGGGGCGGGTCCGGTTCCGGGTGGGAGAGGCCGTGGCGGCCCTCCGGGAGGCCGAGGGCCAGTTCGACGTCATCCACAACGACATCGACAAGGACGCCTACCCCGCGGCGTGGGAGGCAGCCCGGGACCGCGTCCGCCCGGGCGGCCTGTACCTCTGCGACAACGCCCTGTGGCACGGCCGGGTGGCCCTGGCCGATCCCGCCGACGACCGGCCCGACTGGACCGAGGCCATCGCCCGCCACAACCGGGCCGTCGCCGCCGACGAGCGCTACCTGTCGGTGGTGATCCCCGCCCGGGACGGCGTGCTGGCGGCGCTGCGCGTGGCCTGACGGTGGTCGGTCCCGCCCGACCCGCGCCAGTTCGCAGTAGACTCCGCCGGGCCGTGGGCCCGGGCGGCAGCCGCAGCGCCGGGTGGCGGCGATAGGCTTGGGGACGCATGGCGAGCAAGGGATCGGACTACGGGACCCTCTACCGCGGCCGGGAGGGCCAGTGGTCGTGGCTCGCGCACCGGGTCACCGGGGTCGCCATCATCCTGTTCCTCTTCGCCCACGTGGTGGACACCGCCGTCGTCGGTTGGGGCCCCGAGGCCTACAACCGGGTCATCGCCGTCTACCACAACCCGGTCGTCCGCCTCCTGGAGCTGGGACTGGTGGCGGCCGTCCTCTACCACGGCCTGAACGGTCTTCGCATCACGGTCATCGACTTCTGGCCCGCCACCACCCGGCACTGGCGGGCCCTGTCCTACGCCACCCTCGGCCTCTTCGTCGCCGCCATGGTGCCGGTCACCTGGATCATCGGCCGCGGCATCCTGAGGGCCCTGTGATGGCCGCGGGGACGGTCCCCCAGACCGAGGTGCCGCCCCCGGGGGCGGGGCTCCCGGCCCTCCGGGCCGGGCGGGAGCGGCCGGTCGGGGGCTTCGAGCTGTGGGGCTGGCTGTTCATGCGGGTCTCCGGCCTCCTCCTGCTGTTCCTCGCCGTGGGCCACGTCCTCATCATGCACGTCGTGGACGAGGGCGTGGACCGGGTCAACTTCGCCTTCGTGCAGCTCCGCTGGGGCAGCGTCTTCTGGCGGACCTGGGACTGGATGATGCTGTCCCTGGCCCTCGTCCACGGGGTGAACGGCCTCCGGAACGTGGTGATGGACCACGTCCGCCCGGCGGGAGCCCGGCTCGCGCTGAACCTGTTCTTCACCGTCGTCGGCTTCGCCATCTTCGTCCTGGGGACCGTGGTGGTGTTCACCTTCGACCCGAACGCCTGGCCGGCCACGACATGACCGTCACCCACACCTACGACGCCGTCATCGTGGGCGCCGGCGGGGCCGGCCTCCGGGCGGCCATCGAGGCCTCGGGACGGGTCCGGACGGCCGTCCTGTCGAAGCTGTACCCGAGCCGGTCCCACACCGCCACCGCCCAGGGCGGCGTCTGCGCGGCCCTGGCCAACGTGGAGGAGGACTCCCCCGAGTGGCACGCCTTCGACACCGTGAAGGGCGGCGACTACCTGGTGGACCAGCCGGCGGCCATCCTCATGTGCGAGGAGGCCGTGGAGATCATGTACGAGCTCGAGCACTGGGGAATGCCCTTCAACCGCACCCCCGACGGCCGCATCGACCAGCGCCGCTTCGGCGGCCACACCCGCAACCACGGCGAGGCCCCGGTGCGCCGGGCCTGCTACTCGGCGGACCGGACGGGCCAGATGATGCTCCAGACCCTCTACCAGCAGTGCATCAAGCGGGGTGTCCGGTTCTTCAACGAGTTCTACGTCCTGGACCTCCTCCTCGAGGAGGGGCGGGTGGCCGGGGTCGTCGCCTACGAGCTCGCCACGGGCGAGCTCCACGTCTTCCGGGCCAGGGCGGTCCTGTTCGCCACCGGGGGCTACGGGCGGATGTTCCGGGTCACCTCCAACGCCCACACCCTCACCGGGGACGGCCCGGCCGTGTGCTTCCGCCGGGGCATCCCCCTGGAGGACATGGAGTTCTTCCAGTTCCACCCCACCGGGATCTACAAGATGGGGATCCTCCTCTCGGAGGCGGTCCGGGGGGAGGGCGGGGTCCTGCTGAACGCCGAGGGGGAGCGGTTCATGGAGCGCTACGCCCCCACGGTGAAGGACCTGGCCCCCCGGGACCTCGTCTCCCGGGCCATCTACCAGGAGATCCGGGAGGGACGAGGTGGGGGGCCGGGCCGCGACGCCGTCTACCTCGACGTCCGCCACCTCCCCCGGGAGGTGATCGAGGAGAAGCTCCCCGACGTCACCGAGTTCGCCCGGGTCTACCTCCGGGTGGAGCCCACCCGGGAGCTCGTCCCCATCCAGCCCACGGCCCACTACGCCATGGGCGGCATCCCCACCGACGTGGACGGGCGCGTCGTCGTGGGGCCCGAGGAGACCCCGGTGCCGGGCCTGTACGCCGCCGGGGAGTGCGCCTGCGTGTCGGTGCACGGCGCGAACCGCCTGGGGACCAACTCCCTCCTCGACATCGTCGTCTTCGGCCGCCGGGGGGGCCGGCACCTGGCCGGCTTCGCCGCCGAGGCCGACCTGCCGCCCCTGCCGGAGCGCCCCGAGGGCTTCGTCCGGGACCTCCTCCAGGCCATGCTGGACCGGGAGGCCGGGGAGAACGCCGCCGACATCCGCTCGGAGCTGCAGGACGCCATGTTCGACCTGGCCTTCGTGGTCCGGAGCGAGGGAAGCCTGTCCAAGATGCAGGAGGTCCTGGGGGGCCTGAAGGAGCGGTACACCCGGGTGGCCGTCCGGGACAAGGGCCGGATGTTCAACACCGACCTCATGGAGGCGGTGGAGGTGGGCTTCCTCCTCGACTGCGCCGAGGCCCTCGTCGTGTCGGCCCTGGCCCGCACCGAGAGCCGGGGGGCCCACTACCGGGAGGACCACCCCCTCCGCGACGACGAGCACTGGCTGAAGCACACCCTCGCCACCCGGCAGGCGGACGGCTCCATCCGCCTGGAGTACAAGGACGTGAAGCTCGGGCCCTACGTGCCCATGGAGCGCAAGTACTGATGGGAAGCGCAGCCGAGGTCCTCGAGTCCTCCGACCGCCGGGAGGTGGGGGCCACCGGCAAGGTCTCCCTCACCCTGCGGATCCGCCGGTACAACCCGGAGGTCCGCCCCGGCCACTGGTGGGACGAGTTCACCGTGGCCATGTTCCCCACCGACCGCCTCCTGGACGCCCTCCAGGAGGTGAAGTGGCACCAGGACGGGACGCTCGCCTTCCGCCTCTCCTGCGCCCACGGCATGTGCGGCTCCGACGCGGTCATGGTGAACGGCCGGAACGCCCTGGCCTGCAAGGTCCTGGTCCAGGACGTGGCGCCCCGGGCCACCGTGGAGCCCATCCGGGGCCTGCCGGTGCTCAAGGACCTCATCGTCGACATGGAGCCCTTCTTCGCCGGGTACCGGTCGGTCCTCCCCTTCCTCGTCCCGGAGGACGCCGAGCCCGACCGGGAGCGCCTGCAGACCCCCGAGGAGCGGGCCCGGTACGACGACACGACGAAGTGCATCCTCTGCGCCTGCTGCACCACCTCCTGCCCGGTGTTCTGGGGGGACGAGGGGTACGTGGGCCCGGCCGCCATCGTCGCCGCCCACCGGTTCATCTTCGACTCCCGGGACCGGGCGGCCGCGGAGCGGATGCGGGTGCTGTCGGAGAGGACCGGGGTCTTCCGCTGCCGCACCACCTTCAACTGCACCGAGGCCTGCCCCCGCGGGATCCAGGTCACGAAGGCGATCCAGG
>CAYVCH010000219.1:0-4037 GCA_964449755.1 uncultured Actinomycetes bacterium | reverse complement strand
GTTCACGTGGGGCTTGGTCCGCTCGAACTTCTGCTTCGCCATCGCTCCTCTCCTCCCGTGGCCGGCCCTGACCGGTCGGGCCGGGACCGGCCCCGGCCTACGTCCCTCGGACCCGGGCGACGATCTCCCGGGCGATCGGCGCGGGCACCTCCTGATACGCGTGGAGCTGCATGGGCGTGTGGGAGGCCCGCCCCTGGGTGCGGGAGCGCAGGTCCGTGGCGTAGCCGAACAGCTCCGCCAGGGGCACGAGCACCCGCACGGCCTTCATGCCCGAGCGGTCGTCGATGCGCTCGATGCGCCCCCGCCGGGCCGTGAGGTCGCCCATCACGTCGCCCAGGAACTCCTCCGGGGTGAGGACCTCGAACTCCATGACCGGCTCCAGCAGGACCGGGTCGGCCCGCCGGGCCGCCTCCCTCAGGGCCGTGGACCCGGCGACCTTGAAGGCCATCTCGGAGGAGTCCACCTCGTGGAAGGACCCGTCCACCAGGGTGGCCCGGACGTCCACGAGGGGGTACCCGGCCAGGACGCCCGTCTCCATGGCCTCCTGGATCCCCTGGTCCACCGCGGGGATGAACTCCCGGGGGATGGCCCCACCCACGACCCTGTTCACGAACTCGTAGCCGCCGCCGGGGCCGGTGGGCTCCAGGTCGATGACGACGTGACCGTACTGGCCCCGGCCGCCGGTCTGGCGGACGAACCGGCCCTCCACCCGGTGCACCGGCCTGCGGATGGTCTCCCGGTAGGCCACCTGGGGCTTGCCGACATTGGCCCCCACCCCGAACTCCCGGACCAGGCGGTCCACCAGGACCTCCAGGTGCAGCTCCCCCATGCCCGAGATGATCGTCTGGCCCGTCTCCTCGTCGAAGCGCACCACGAAGGTGGGGTCCTCGTCGGCCAACCGCTGGAGGGCCGTGGACAGCTTGTCCTGGTCGGCCCTGGTCTTGGGCTCCACGGCCACGGCGATGACCGGGGTGGGGAAGCTGATGGACTCCAGGACGATGGGCTCGGCCGGGTCGCAGAGGGTGTCCCCGGTGCGGGTGTGCTTGAGCCCCACCAGCGCCACGATGTCGCCGGTGAAGGCGGCCTCCTTGTCCTCCCGGTGGTTGGCGTGCATCTGCAGGATGCGACCGACCCGCTCCTTCCGGTTCTTCGTGGAGTTCTGGACGTGGGCCCCGGCCCGCAGGATGCCCGAGTAGACCCGGACGTAGGTGAGGCGGCCCACGTAGGGGTCGGACATGATCTTGAAGGCCAAGGCCGAGAAGGGCTCGGCGTCGTCGGGGCGCCGCTCCGCCGAGCGCCCGTCGGGCGCGCGGCCGGCCACGGCGGGAATGTCCAGGGGCGAGGGGAGGAAGGCGACGACGGCGTCGAGCAGCGGCTGGATGGCCTTGTTCCGGAAGGCCGAGCCGCAGAGCACCGGCACCCCCGCGAGGCCCAGGGTGGCCGCCCGGATGGCCCGCCGCAGCTCCTCGGGGGTGGGCTCCTCGTCCTGGGCGTACTTCTCGAGGATGGCCTCGTCCACCTCGGCGAGCTGCTCGATCAGGTCGCGGCGGCCCCGGAGGGCGGCCTGCCCCAGCTCCGGGGGGAGGTCGGCCAGGTCGGCGTCCTCCCACTCCTCGCCCATCTCCGTGGTCCAGCGGCGTCCCTTCAGCTCCACCAGGTCCACGACCCCCACGAACTCTGTCTCCCGGCCCCAGGGGAGCTGGACCACGAGGGGACGGGCCCGCAGCCGCTCCCGGATCATCGCCACGGTCCGGGCGAAGTCGGCGCCCACCCGGTCCATCTTGTTCACGAAGCAGATGCGGGGGACCCGGTAGCGGTCGGCCTGACGCCAGACGGTCTCGCTCTGGGGCTCGACCCCGGCCACCGCGTCGAAGATGGCGACGGCGCCGTCCAGGACCCGGAGGGAGCGCTCCACCTCGACGGTGAAGTCCACGTGGCCCGGGGTGTCGATGATGTTGATCCAGTGGCCCTTCCACTGGCAGGTGGTGGCGGCGGAGGTGATGGTGATGCCCCGCTCCCGCTCCTGGACCATCCAGTCCATCTGGGCGGTGCCCTCGTGGACCTCGCCCATCTTGTAGGCCTTGCCCGTGTAGTACAGGACCCGCTCGGTGGTGGTGGTCTTGCCGGCGTCGATGTGGGCCATGATGCCGATGTTCCGCGTGCGGGCGAGCGGGTACTCCCGGATGAGCAGGCCCCGGGCCCCTCCGGCCTCCCGTCCACGGACCTCGCGTGCCGCCTCTGCCACCTGCATCCTCTCCGCCGGGCTCACCATCACCGAGCCTGCCCCGCTCACCAGCGGTAGTGGGCGAAGGCCTTGTTGGCCTCGGCCATCTTGTGCATGTCCTCGCGGCGCTTGACCGAGGCCCCGGTCCCCTGGGCCGCGTCCATGATCTCCCCCACCAGGCGCTCGGGCATCGAGTGCTCCCGGCGCTGGCGGGCGTTGTTGACGATCCAGCGCAGCGCCAGGGTCGTCCCCCGGTGGGGCCGCACCTCCACCGGCACCTGGTAGGTGGCGCCCCCGACCCGGCGTGAGCGCACCTCGAGCAACGGTCGCACGTTCTCCACGGCCTTCTTCAACGTGATGACCGGGTCGTTGGCGGTCTTCTCGCTGATGTGCTCCAGGGCCTGGTAGACGATGCGCTCGGCCAGGCTCTTCTTGCCGTTGCGCAGCACCTTGTTGATCAGCTGGGTCACCAGCTGGTTCTGGTAGACGGGGTCGGGCAGGATCTCCCGACGCGGGGCCGGTCCCTTCCTGGGCATCGTTATGCGCTCCGCTTCGCGCCGTAGCGGGAACGGGCCTGCTTCCGGTCCCGCACCCCGGCGGTGTCCAGGGTGCCCCGGACGACCTTGTAGCGGACCCCCGGGAGGTCCTTCACCCGGCCCGCCCGGACGAGCACGATGGAGTGCTCCTGGAGGTTGTGCCCGACCCCCGGGATGTAGGCGGTGACCTCGACGCCGCTCGTCAGGCGGACCCGGGCGACCTTCCGGAGGGCCGAGTTGGGCTTCTTGGGGGTGACGGTGTAGACGCGCGTGCAGACGCCCCGGCGCTGGGGGGAGCCCCTGAGCGCCGGGCTCTTCGTCTTCCTCTTCGGGCGCTCGCGCCCGTTCCTGACCAACTGCTCGATCGTGGGCATGGTCCTCGCGTCTTCACGCTCACCCGTCTCCGATCAGGGGGCCCGCGAAAAACCGGGCCCGCGGGCCCGGCTCCAGGGACACAGTCTGGGACCTGGTTGTCCCTTCGGATCCCCCTGCGTGCTCGACTTCCGGCCCGCCCGCCGGGCCGCAGCGCAACACAGTAGGCTACCCGGCCGTGGCCCCCGGTGTCAACGGACCGGAAGCGCGAAAGCGCAGGTCGCGCGGATGATAGCGTGTCGGCCAGCGTGCCCACCGCCGAGCTTGACCGGCTCCTTGCCATCGCCGAGCGGGCCGCCCGCCGGGGCGGCGAGGTGGTGCGCGCCGGCGGCGACCGCAGCCCCGAGGCCAAGGCCGCCGGGGACTACGTGACCGAGGTGGACCGCGCGAGCGAGGAGGCCATCGGTGAGCTGCTCGCCGCCCTCACCCCCGACGTCCCCGTCGTCGGGGAGGAGGGCGGCGGGAGCCGGGCAGACCGCTACTGGCTGATCGACCCCCTGGACGGCACCACCAACTTCGTGCACCGGTTCCCCATCGTGGGCGTCTCGGTGGCCTTGATCCAGGAGGGCAGGCCGGTGGTGGCGGCCGTCCACGCGCCCCTCCTGGGCCGGGTCACGTACCTCGCCCGTCGGGGCGGCGGCGCGGTGCGAGCGCGCGAGGGCGCGGCCCCGGAGCCCCTGCGGGTCTCCGCCCGCCGCCCGGAGCGGGCCGTGGTGGCCACCGGGTTCCCCTTCCGCCGCAAGGACCGGCTGCCCCGCTACCTGCCGGTCATGCAGGGCGCCCTCCAGCGCTTCGAGGACCTCCGCCGGGCGGGAGCCGCCTGCCTGGACCTGGCCTGGGTGGCGGCCGGGGTCTTCGAGGGCTTCTTCGAGCTGGGCCTCTCCTCCTGGGACGTGGCGGCCGGG
>CAYVCH010000218.1:0-4047 GCA_964449755.1 uncultured Actinomycetes bacterium | reverse complement strand
CGAGCCGGTGGCGCCTCCCCAGCTCCTCCAGCCCCCGCCGGAGGTAGGGGCCGACCTCCGCCGCCTGCCCCTGCAGCCCCTCCTCCTCCAGCACGTCCAGCACGGCCAGGGCCGCCCGCGCGGCCACCGGGTTGCCCCCGAAGGTGCTGAAGACGTGGGTCTTGCGGGCCAGGGCCTCGGCCACCTCCCGGCGGGTCACCACCGCCGCCACCGGGTGGCCGTTGCCCATGGGCTTGCCGAGCACCACGAGGTCGGGGACCAGCCCCGCCAGCTCGAAGCTCCAGAAGCAGACCCCGGGGCGCCCGAAGCCCGCCTGGACCTCGTCGGCCACGATGAGCCCGCCGGCCCGCCGGACGCGCCGGGCCAGGTCCACGACGTAGGCGGGGGGTGGCTCGAAGATCCCGTCGCTCGTGAACATCGAGTCCAGGAACAGGGCGGCCACCCCGACGCCCCGGGCCTGGAGGGCCGCGATGGCCTCGCCGGCCTCGGCGGCGTAGCGCCCCTCCCACCCCGGCTCCTCCCGCCGGTGGCGCCCCCGGTAGCCGTCGGGCGCCGGGACCCGGGCCACGTGGGCCGGGGGCGGCTCCCTCCGCGGCCACTCCTCGGGGGAGAGCTCGGCCATGGTGGCGGTGACCCCGTGGTAGGCCCGGGCGGTGACCACCGCCCCCCGGTGGCCCGTGGCCGCCGTCGCCAGGCGCCAGGCCAGCTCCCCCGCCTCGCTGCCGGAGTTCACGAACGTGCAGACCTCGAGTCCCTCCGGCATCCGCTCCGCCAGCCGCTCCGCCAGCTCCACGACGGCCTCGTGGAGGTAGCGGGTGTTCGTGTTCAGCGTCCGGGCCTGCTCGGCGATGGCCTCGGCCACCTTCGGGTGGCAGTGGCCGACGTGGGGCACGTTGTTGTAGGCGTCCAGGTAGGCCCGGCCCTCGGCGTCGTAGGCCCACACCCCCTTCCCCCGCACGAGGTGGAGGGGGCGGCGGTAGGACAGGGGGGACAGGGCCGGCCCCAGGACCCGGGCTCGCCGTTCCAGGAGCTCGGAGTCGGGCAGGGGTCGCCGGCCCCGCCCGGGCGTGCAGGCCTCCCGGAAGCGCCGCGACCACTCCGAGGGCCCCACGCGGTCGAGGATGCCGAGGACGTGCCACGTGCCGGGCGCCCAGCTGCCCAGGTAGGCGGCGTTCTCCCGGTAGCGGGGCAGGCGCCAGGCCGTGATCAGCACCGTCGCCGCCGCCCGGGCCGCCACCAGGTCCCCCAGGAGCTCGGCCTCCTCCTCCTCCAGGGACGCCACCGAGCGGTAGCCGGCGAGGGCGGCGGCCGCCACCTGGAAGGGGTCGTCCCGCCCCCGGATGAGGGCGTCCAGGGCCACGGCCAGGTCACAGACGAGGGGGGTGTGGGCCATGTCCCCGAAGTCCACGACGGCCGAGGCCCGCCCCTCCTCGTCGAGGAGGACGTTGTCCAGGGTGAGGTCGCCGTGGACCACCTGGGCCCGCAGGCCCGGGAGGGCCGGGGCCACCCGGTCTTCGAACCGGTCCAGGACCAGCTCCACCAGGGCCCGGCGGCCCGGGTCCGCCAGGTACGACAGGAGGGGCCGCAGGCGGTGGGCCTGCTTGGGATCCCAGAGGATGACCTGGTCGGCGGCGGGGTGGAAGAACCCCCGCAGGGCACGGCCCACGCGCGCCACCAGGGCCCCGAAGCCGTGGATGGCCTCCGGCGTGAGCTCGTGGGTCTCGTAGGTCCGGCCCGGCAGGAACGTGACCATCCGGGCGAGGAAGCGGCGACCCGAGGGGCCCTCCACGGAGGTCCACAGGGCGCCGTCGGCGGTGGGGACGACCCGGGGCACCGGCAGCCCGGGGTCCTGGCGCGCGATGTGGAGCAGGGCCTTCACCTGCATGTCCACGACGCCCGGGGAGTCGGCGGGGTTGTGGACCTTCAGGACGAAGGCCCGGCCGCCCGGGGCCTCGACCCGGAAGTTCTGGTCCCGCTCGCTGGGCAGGGGCGAGACGGTCCCCCTGATCCCGAAGCCCCCGGCCGCCACCGCGGCGGCCCCCTCGAGGGTGAGGTCGGGGGGCGGGGTATCCAGGGGGTCGGCGGCCGGGACCGAAAGGGGCGCCTCCATGGGCATGAGGCTAGCGCGTCCCGCCGGTCCCGCTCGGTCAGGCCCGGGGGACCTCCTTGGCCGGGTCGTAGAAGGGAAGCCGCACCACCTGGGCGGCGTAGGTGCCCACCGGGGACTCCACCTCGAGCCTCGTGCCCAGGGCCGACAGCTCGATGGGGACCCAGGCGTAGCCGATGTTCTTCGCCAGGCGCGGGGAGAACACAGCGTTCGTGACGTGGCCCACCCGTTGCCGGTCCCGGAGCACCGGCCAGCGGTCCTGGCAGTCCACGGTGAGGGGGTCCCCGGACAGCTCGATCCCCACGAGCTTGCGGCGCACCCCCTCCCGCCGGATCCGCTCCAGGGCCTCCTTGCCGATGTAGTCGGTCTCCTTGGGCTCCACCAGCCGCTCCAGGCCGGTCACCTCGAAGGGGTTGTGCTCGAGGGTCATGTCCGAGCCGTAGTTGTAGATCCCCGCCTCCATGCGACGCCGGTCGGAGGGGCCGGTGGGCCGGATCTGGAAGGGGCGGCCGGCCTCCATGATCCGCTCCCACAGGTCCACGCCCCGGTCGGCGTCCAGGAGGTAGATCTCGTAGCCGACCTCGCCGCTCCACCCCGTCCGCGAGATCACCACGGGGATGCCGGCGACCTCGGTGCGGGTGCACTCGTAGTAGCGGAGACCCAGGATCCCCTCGCCACAGAGGGCCCGGAGCACCTCCTTGGCCTTGGGCCCCTGGACCTGCACGGGCCAGGCGTCCGCCTCTCGCACCTCGACCTCCATGCCGGCGCACCGCGCCACGCCCTTGGCCCACAGCAGGGCGTCGCTGTCGGCCAGGGCGAACCAGTAGCGGTCCTCCTCCAGGCGGAGCATGACCGGGTCGTTCACGATCCCGCCCCGGTCGTCGCAGAGGACGACGTAGCGGCACTGTCCCGGGCGGACCCGGTCCAGGTCGCGGGGGGTGAGGAGGTGGGCGAAGCGGTGGGCGTCGGGTCCCGAGACCTCCAGGCACCGCTCCACCGCGACGTCCCACAGGGTCACGTGGCTCACCAGGTGCCAGTACTCCTCCACGGGGTCGGCGAAGTGCCCGGGGATGTACATGTGGTTGTAGATGTCGTACGAGCGGCAGCCGTAGCGTTCGGTCGCCTCCCAGAAGGGCGACTTCCGGACGCGGGTGCCGTCGATGAACAGCGACGGCACCCCCTCGACGCGCGACATCGGCCCACCTCCTTCCATCCCCGATGGCTGGACCATCCCCGATGGCTGGAGTTGAATCATCGTTCAGACAGCCCGATCAGGCAAGCGGGGCAGCCCGCCCACGGCGCCGCTGGCCTCCCGGGATCCGGGTCTGGCATGCTCCTCCCATGGGGGCGCCCCCTCCTGCCACGGTCCTCTCCGGCGGCACCGTGGTCACGGCCGACCCGACCGTCCCCTCCGCGGAGGCCGTCGCCATCTCGGGCGAGCGCATCCTGGCCGTCGGATCCCTGGAGGACGTCCGCGCGGCCGCCGGGCCCGGGGCCAGCGAGATCGACTGCTCGGGCGCCACCGTCCTCCCCGGGTTCATCGACGCCCACAACCACTTCCTGGCCACCTGCGAGGAGCTGGCCGGCCTGGACGTCCGCTACCCCGGGGTGGCCTCCGCCGAGGAGCTCACCGCCCGCCTCGCCGAGGCCGTGCGCCAGACCCCGCCCGGCCGGTGGGTCCGGGCCTTCGGCTTCGACCACGCCAAGTTCCCCGGCGGCCGCCCGCCCACCCGCCGCGACCTCGACGCCGTGGCCCCGGACCACCCGGTCCTGGTCCACCACGTGTCCGGCCACCACGTGCTCGCCAACTCCGCCGCCATGGCGGCCCGGGGGCTGTCCGACGACGTCCCCGACGTGGCCGGTGGGGCCGTGGTCCGGGACGAGGCGGGCCGGCCCACCGGGCTGTTCCTGGACGCCGCCGTGGCCCTCGTGGTGCCGGC
>CAYVCH010000217.1:0-4095 GCA_964449755.1 uncultured Actinomycetes bacterium | reverse complement strand
CGGGACGCCGGGGCGTGGCCCGGGGGGCGTGCCGCCCCGGGCAGGGCCCCCCTCCGAAGGGGACGGTCCCCTCACCCCCCGACCCACCCCTGCGGGGGCTGTCACCGCCCGGCCCCGCCGCCAGGATGACCGCCGCATGGACACGGCCATCGTCGCCTCGGTCCTCGGTGCCGACTACGCCCGCCTGGGCGAGGAGGTGTCCGAGCTCACGGCGGCCGGGGTCGACCGGATCCAGTGGGACGTCATGGACGGCCACTTCGTGCCGAACCTGACCTTCGGCCCTGACGTGATCGCCTCCTGCCGGGACCGTACTCCCCTGCCCTTCGAGGCCCACCTCATGGTGGAGGAGCCCGACCGGTGGGTCGAGACCTACCTGGCCGCCGGCTGCGAGGCGGTCATCGTCCACGCCGAGGCCTGTGCCCACCTGCACCGGACCCTGGCGGCCATCCGGGAGGCCGGGGGGCGGGCCGGGGTGGCCCTGAACCCCGCCACCTCCCTGGAGGCCGTCCGCCACGTCCTGGACCTGGTGGACCTCCTCCTCGTGATGACCGTGGAGCCAGGCTTCGGCGGCCAGCCCTACATCCCGGCCATGGAGGCCAAGGTGGCCGAGGCCCGCCGCCTCCCCTGGGACCGGGAGGTCCCCCTCGAGGTGGACGGGGGCATCAAGGCCGCCACCATCGCCGGCGCCCGCCGGGCGGGGGCCGACTGGTTCGTCTCCGGGTCCGGCATCCTCGCCCACCCCCACGGGAAGGCGGCGGCCGTGGCGGAGCTGCGGGCGGCCCTGGCGGCGGCCGGCCCCCCGGGGGAGCCGGCGCCGGGGGGCTACCGGGCCTCCGACCGGGCCGCCGTCACGAGCTGGTAGACGACGAGGAGCTGGGCCAGGGCCAGGGACTCGCTCCGCCGCTCCTGCCCCGAGGCGTCGAGGAAGCGGCCGATCCGCTCCCGGGACAGGGAGTCGTCGGGCCGCATCCGGTGCCAGATGGCCTCCTCGACGTCGGCCCCCACGTCCGGGGGGCAGTCCCCGTCGATCTCCAGGATCTCCGCGGCCTTGCCCAGGTCCCGGTCGAGGAAGAGGCGGATGGGCTCGTAGCCGTCGTGGTGGAGGGAGGCGACGAGCCCCTCCAGGTCGGGGTGGGGCAGGGTCGGGCGCAGCACGAGGCGGGCCCCCAGGTGCGCCCCGTTGCCGGGGCGCTGGCGGTGGAAGCGGATGACGATGTCGGCGTGGGCCCGCTGGGGCCGGATGAACCGGACCGCGTCGGGCTCCCGCCGCTCCAGCTCGGCCAGGACCTGCTCCGGCGTGTACCCGCGCCGGGTGCAGTCCCGCTGGACCTTCCACTCCCGCCGCAGCTCCTCCTCGGGGTCCAGGTAGACCCTGACGTCCAGGCAGTCCCGGAGGCCAGGGGTGAACAGCGGCAGGAGCCCCTCGACCACCACGAACTCCCGGGGCTCCACGTAGGCGGGGGGACGGAACGTGCCGTCGGAGTGGTCGTAGACGGGCTTCAGGATCGGATTGCCCAGGGCCAGCTGGTGCAGGTGCTGCTCCATGATGTCGAGGTAGTTGCAGTCCGGGTGCAGGGGGGTGATGCCGAGCTCCGCCCGGGCCTTCCGGTCGTAGCGGTGGTAGTCGTCGACGCAGACCCGGGTGACTCGCTCGGGGCCGAGGACCCCCTCGATGCCCCGGGCCAGGGTCGTCTTCCCCGCCGCCGAGTCCCCGGCCACCCCGAGCAGCACCGGCCGGCGGCCGCCGGCGGGAGGCCTGGCGCGCAGACGGGATGCCCGCACCATGGCCCGATGCTAGGCAGGGGCCCGGCCCGGCCCAACCCTCGGTCGGCGCACGCCGCGGGGGAACGTGTCCTCACCCCCGCGGGTGAGTGCCCCCTCCGCCGGGGGAGCCGGACCTCACCCCGCCGGTCCGCCGGCGGGAGTGGCCGCTCGGCCCCGCCGGTGAGAGGATCCCGGCCGCCGGAGGGCCGTGCCCTGAGGAGGCGAAGCCGGATGCAGCTCGAGACCTCGACCGACACCGCCGCCGAGACCCCTGCCGACCTGGACCGCCTCGCCGTGCACACGATCCGTGCCCTGGCCATGGACGCCGTGGAGCGGGCCCGCTCCGGCCACCCCGGCGCCCCCATGGGCATGGCCCCCATGGCGTACGTGCTGTGGACCCGGTTCCTCCGCCACAACCCCCGGAACCCCTCCTGGCCCGACCGGGACCGGTTCGTCCTCTCCGCCGGCCACGCCTCGATGCTGCTGTACTCGCTGCTGGCCCTGACCGGGTACGACCTGGGCCTGGAGGACCTGCAGGCCTTCCGCCAGTGGGGCTCCCGAACCCCCGGCCACCCCGAGCACGGGCTCACCCCCGGGGTCGAGACGACCACCGGTCCCCTGGGCCAGGGGCTGGCCAACGCCGTGGGCATGGCCATGGCCGAGCGCATCCTGGCCCGCCGCTACAACCGGCCCGGCCTCGAGGTGGTGGACCACCGGACCTTCGTCCTCTGCTCCGACGGGGACCTCATGGAGGGCGTCTCCCACGAGGCCGCCTCCCTCGCCGGCCACCTCCGCCTGGGCCGGCTGGTCGTGCTGTACGACGACAACGGGGTCACCATCGACGGCCCCACCGACCTCGCCTTCAGCGAGGACGTGGCCCGCCGCTTCCAGGCCTACGGCTGGCACACCCTCCGGGTGGAAGACGGCAACGACCTGGAGGCCATCGGGGCCGCCATCGGCGCCGCCCTGGAGGAGGACGGGCGCCCCTCCCTCCTGCTGGTCCGAACCCACCTCGCCGACGGGGCCCCCACGAAGCAGGACCGGGCCGAGGCCCACGGCGCCCCCCTGGGGGCCGAGGAGGTCCGGGGCTGGCGGGAGCGGGTGGGGTGGCCCGACCGCGACTTCCACGTGCCGCCGGAGCTTGGGCTCCTGCGGGAGCGGATGATCGAGCGGGGTGCCCGGCTGGAGGCGGTCTGGCGAGAGCGGTTCACCGCCTGGGCCGAGGCCCAGCCGGACCTGGCGGCCGAGTGGGCCAGGGTCGGGGCCCGACGGCTCCCGCCGGGCTGGGAGGCGGCCCTGCCCGAGTTCCGCGACGAGAAGCTCGCCACCCGGAAGGCCACGGCGCGGGTCCTGGCGGCCCTCGCCCCGACCCTCCCGGAGCTGGTGGGGGGCTCGGCCGACCTGTCCGAGTCCAACGGGGCCCTCCTCGGCGACGAGGCCCCCTTCGCCCGCGACCGGGCGGGCCGCTACGTCCACTACGGGGTCCGGGAGCACGCCATGGGGGCCGCCCTGAACGGCATGGCCCTCCACGGGGGCCTGCGCCCCTACGGGGGCACCTTCCTCGTGTTCTCCGACTACCTGCGGCCCGCCCTGCGGATGGCCGCCCTCATGGGGCAGCCCTCGATCTTCCTGTTCTCCCACGACTCCGTGGCCCTGGGCGAGGACGGTCCCACCCACCAGCCCGTGGAGCAGCTCGCGGCCCTGCGGGCCATCCCGGGCCTGGTGGTGGTCCGCCCCGCCGACGCCCAGGAGACGGCCTGGGCCTGGCGGGTCGCCCTGGAGCGGGCCGGCGGGCCCACGGCCATCGTCGTCACCCGCCAGGACGTCCCCGTCCTGGACCGCCGGGGCCTGGGACCGGCCTCGGGGCTCGCCCGCGGCGCCTACGTCCTCGCCGAGCTGGGGCCCCCGGGGGACCTGCCGGAGCTCGTCGTCATCGGAACCGGGTCCGAGGTCCACCTCGCCCTGGCCGCCGCCGAGCTCCTCGCCGCCGAGGGGACCCGGGTCCGGGTCGTCTCCATGCCCTCCTGGGAGCTGTTCGAGGCCCAGCCGGCGGCCTACCGGCGGGAGGTGCTGCCCCCGGAGGTCCGGGCCCGGGTGGCGGTGGAGGCGGGCTCGCCGCTGGGCTGGGAGCGCTACGTCGGCCAGGACGGCGAGGTCGTGGGGCTGCAGCGCTTCGGCGCCTCGGCCCCGGGCCCCGTCGCCTACGCGAACCTGGGGTTCACCGCGGAGCGCGTCGCGGAGGCGGCCCGGACCGCCCTGGCCCGGGCCCGCGCCGGCTAGCTGTAGTTCCCATTCACGTCGTAGACAGGTGAGAGCCTCCTGGCCCGGTCC
>CAYVCH010000216.1:1451-4146 GCA_964449755.1 uncultured Actinomycetes bacterium | reverse complement strand
AGGAGCTCCTCCACGCCGTGCGGCACCGCCTGGTCTACGTGAACGTCCACACGTCCACGTTCCCCGACGGGGAGATCCGCGGCCAGGCGAAGTAGGGCGCGAGCCGTAACCCGAGGACGACCAGCCGGACGACCGGCGGGATCACGGACCCCACGTCCCAGGCGGCCTCTCACGCGCCCCGGCGAGACCTATCCTCCCCGCGAGGACCTCCACGACCGTGCCGGTCTTCGTCGACACGAAGGTCCTCGTCTACGCGGCTGACCCCGGGACGGGGAACAAGCACCTCCGCGCGCGGCGGTGGCTCGAGCACCTCGCCGCACGGCGAGCAGGGCGAGTCAGCTACCAGGTGCTGCAGGAGTACTACGTGACCGTCACCCGGAAGCCGTCTGACCCCATGGACCCCGCCGACGCGCGACAGGACGGGCTGGACCTTGGCGGCTTGGTGGTCCTGGATCCCTTCACCAGGGACCCCAGCTCGACCGCCTAGCTCCAACGCCATCCTCCCGTCCTGCCTGCCTGCGGACGTGGAGAGGTTCTGCCCGTCGACGAACACCATGACCCGGGCGTCCGGACCCGTGGCCAGCGCCGCTACGGGATCAGAGCCATCCCACGTGCCGGGGGCCAGGGGAAAGCCCCGGACATCCCCCGTGGGAGCCGGGGCCCCAGAGACGATCCGAGGATAGCAGGTCCAGCCGCATGGCTCGCCCAACGGCCGGACGAATCCCGCCCGAGGGCCCGCGCCGTCCACTCAAAGGACCGACTCCCTTCTCTGCAGCATCGGCGAACAACGTCCGAGACCCGCCTGTCTGAACCCTACCGAACGCCACCGACACGCTCTGGGAGCAGGGGGAACCGGCCCCCGTCGCCGGGGGCCGGTTCGTCGACGGTGTCGTTGCCGTCGCCGCCCGTCAGGGTGTCGGCGCCCTGGCCGCCCCGACGGCGTCGCTGCCGAGGCCGGCGTTCAGGGTCTCGTCACCCGGGCCGCCGCGATGACGTTGGCGTCGTCCCAGCCGATGGCGGCCCGTCGGGCCACCGTGGCCGCCCCCGCCGTCACCCTCCGGCCAGGGCCGGGGCCACGGCCCCCGCCACCAGCCGTTCCCCCAGGTGGGACACGGCCGTCGGCGCCCCCGGCGGCCACGGGCAGGCCGCCCTCGCGGGCGAGGCTCACGGGCGCAAGAAGGCGGGACCGGCCCCGGGGGGCCGGTCCCGTCCTTCCGCGATGGGGCTACCGGATCAGCCCTCGCACTGGCGCTCGCCCTCGACGCGCCGGCACACGTCGAAGCCGCGGCCGCCGATGGCGAAGTCGTCCCCGGGTCCGCCGAGGAGCAGGTCGTCGCCGCTCCCGCCCTGCAGCGTGTCGTCCCCGGCGTTGCCCTTCACGTCGTCGTCGCCGCCGCCGGCGCGGACGACGTCGTCGCCGGAGCCACCGGAGATGGTGTCGCTGCTGTTGGTGCCGCGGATCATGTCGTCGCCGCCCCGGCCCATGTACCGGTTGTTGAGGTCGTAGGCGGTCTGGCCACCGACGATCTCGTCGCCGAAGTCGCTTCCCAGGACGAACTCGAAGAAGGCGAGGGAGTCGTTGCCGTCGCCCACGCCCCCGATGCCCTGGGTGAAGCCGAGCTGGTTGTCGATGACCATGCCGGTGGAGGAGTTCACGTACACCACCGTGTCGCCCCCGGCGTCGCCCGAGAGGGCGTCGTTGCCGAGGCCGCCCTCCACCCAGTCGTTGCCGGCGAGCCCGCCGATGACGTCGTCGCCGTCGTTCCCGATGAGGGTGTTGTTCCGGACGTTGCCGCCCAGGCAGTCGGAGGCGGAGCCGCCGATGGCGTTCTCCACGTCGTCACCGGGCGCGAAGCCTCCGGTGCCGCACGGGCCCGCGGGACCCAGGTCGACGAACACGGGCACCGTCGCCGAGCTGGCGTCGATGGTGTCGGTGCCGCCCAGGCCGGCGACGTTCAGCAGGGGCGCGATCCCGGCCCAGGTCACGGTGTCGTCGCCGTTGGTGAGGTCCAGGGACTCGATGTCCTCGAAGCTGTCGTTGCCGTCGCCCGAGGTGGCGGTCCCGGCCTCCAGGTCCACCGTGGCCGGGCCGGCGCCGTCGGCGATGTCGAGGGTGTCGACCCCCGGCGGCGCGGCCGGGGCGTTGCCGTCCACCGTGTCGTCACCCGCGCCGGGGGCCACCCACTCGGCCGTCGGGCTCCCGACGAAGGTGTCCGCCCCGGAGCCGAGCAGGTAGACCTCGTTGTCCGCGGTGTAGGAGTCGCCCTCGCAGGTCGGGGCGATGGGGCAGCCGCCCTCACCGGAGACGGGCCCGGCCCCGGGCGCGACGTACAGGCCGCCCGTGCGGCCCGCCAGGTCCACCGTGTCGGTGCCCGCCTCGCCGTCGATGGTGTCGGCGCCGTTCGGCCCGGTGCCCTCGAGGAACGTGTCGTCCCCGTCGAAGCCGAAGAGGTCGTCGTCGCCGGCCCCGCCGTCGATGGTGTCGTCCCCGGCCCCACCGTCGATGAAGTTGTCCAGGGCGTTGCCGGTCAGGGTGTCGCCGAAGTCCGACCCGACGATGTCCTGCACGTCGGTCAGGGTGTCGGCGCCCATCCCGGTGCCGGTGCCGGCCGCCAGGTCCACCGTGACCGGGCCGGAGGCCGCCGTGTAGTCGATGGCGTCGGTGCCGGGGCCGCCGTTGAAGGCGTCGTCCCCG
>CAYVCH010000216.1:0-1411 GCA_964449755.1 uncultured Actinomycetes bacterium | reverse complement strand
GTGGTGGTGTCGTCACCGGCCCCGCCGAGGACCGTGGTGTCCGCCGACCACGGCAGGGCGGCCCCCGGGACGTTGTCGCCGGTCTGGGGGGCCGGGATGGGGTCCGCGGGGTCGATGCCGCCCGGCAACCACGTCAGGTTCCCCAGGTCGATGAGGTCGGCCCCGTTGCCGCCGTTCACCGTCACCTTCTCGGCGTCGTCCACCCGACCGTCGGCGACACCGCCGCCGGTCATGTCCAGCACCAGGGTCCCGTCGGCCGCCGTGCCCGCGACGAAGAGGTCATCGAGCCCCGGGTCGGGGAAGCCGGCCTCGTAGGGGGGCGCGGTGAACCCGCCGTAGTTGATCTCCAGGGCGTCGGTGCCGTTGCCGAGGTCCACCGTGACGACGTCGCCGAACGCGGCCGGCGTGAAGAGCGTCAGGGTCTCGGCCCCGGCGTTCGTCCCCAGGACCTGCAGCCAGCCCACGGCCGCCGTGGTGTCCTCGCCCGCGCAGGTCCCCAGGGTGCCGATGGAGGCGAAGGCCGGGAACGTGCCGGTGTTGGGGTCCTGCGCCGTGAACATGATGGTGCCCGCCGCCGCACTGCCGTCGGGGAAGGGCCCCGCCCCGTCGGCCACGCCCAGGGTCACCTTCTCGTCCACCCCCAGGGTGAGGGTGGCGACGGCGTCCGGCGACGCGCCGGAACCCTCGCAGGTGACGGGGCTCGCCTGGGCCGGGACGGCCGTGAGCACCAGCCACGCCGTCAGGGCCAGGGCCGTGGCCGCGCCGGCGGCCACCCGCCCCCTCCTCAAGGCTCCTTGCATGCGTCCCTCCTTTCGGGTCGTCGCCGCCCCGGGCGGTCCGGCCGGGGCCGGCCCAGCCTACCCTCGGGCCGGCGGCCGGTCAAACCCTCCGGGCGGCCTTCCGCCAGATACAACGACGGGACCGGGCCCCGGGTTGCCCCCGGCGGGGGCCGGGGGCCCCGGGAGGAGGGCGGGCAGGGCCCCCGGGCGCCGCTAGCGGCCGGCGTCCACCTCGAGGCCGTAGACGCTTTCGCCGTCGGACCAGACGGCGAGCTGGGCGCTGAGGGTGCCCGAGAGGGGGATGGGGCTCACCTCGGCGCCGGGGCCGAGGACGGCGTAGGTGCCGGTGAACCGGTACGTGACCGGCCCCTTGCCCGGGCTGCCGGAGACGGAGGTCGCCTGGGCCCGGAGCAGGTACTCGGTGCGCCCCTCCTCGGAGGTGAGGGAGAAGGCGAGCTCCAGCTCCCCCCCACCTGGGCCGAGGAGGGCCCGGTAGCGGGCCTCCAGGGCCCAGGCGGGGTCCCCCTCGGCGTCCAGGGCGGCCCCGGCGAAGGCCTGGAAGACCCGGAGGGAGGCGTCGGGCCCCAGGCGGCCCTCGGCCTCGGAGGCCAGCAAGGACAGGCCGGGGCCGC
>CAYVCH010000215.1:3368-4159 GCA_964449755.1 uncultured Actinomycetes bacterium | reverse complement strand
GGCAGCAGGTTCGTGATGAGGTCGAACTGACCGGCCAGCAAGCCCGACAGCCGGGTGCCGGGCTCGGCCACGAACTTGAAGGTGACCCTCTGGATCGACGGGGCGGGCCCCCAGTAGTCGGGGTTCGCCTCCAGGGTCACGTGGTCGCCCTTCACCCACTCCACGAACCGGTACGGTCCGGTGCCCACCGGGTGCTCGGCGAAGCCAGGGTCCTTCGAGGCCTCGGGGGGGACCATCTTCATCCAGTACATCCGGGCGGGCAGGACCGGGTCGGGCCCGGAGGTGAGGATGTTCACGGTGAGCTCGTCCACCTTCTCCGCCCCGGTGATGGTCCCGAAGAAGGACCCCGCCTGCTCCGAGCCGAAGTCGGGGTCGATGATGCGCTCCACGCTCGCCACCACGGCGTCGGCGTCGAAGGGCTCACCGTTCTGGAAGCTGATGCCCTCCCGGAGCCTGAACTGCCAGGTGGTGTCGTCGACCTGGGTGGGGGGCTCCGCCGCCAGGCCGGGGACCAGGGTCCCGTCGGCCTCCCGGGCCATCAGGGTCTCGTAGACGTTGTCGTTCACCGCCCGCTCGCCACCGTCGTCCCGGAGCTGCGGGTCCAGGGTCGTCGGCTCGGAGCCGATGGCGATGGTGATCTCCGCCCCGGCGACGGGCGCCGTGGGGGTCGCGCCGCCCTCCGGCGGCGCCGCCTGCCGGCAGGCGGCGGCGACGAGCGCCGTCGCGCCCAGCAGGGCAACGATGCGGATCAGCCTCGACACGGGCCACCCCCTCTCCAGCGATTCGCCGAT
>CAYVCH010000215.1:0-3356 GCA_964449755.1 uncultured Actinomycetes bacterium | reverse complement strand
ACGTTCAGACGTCTGCCCCGTCAAGGCCGGTTCGGCGTCGGTAGCATCGGGGCGGGGCCATGGCGAGGAACGGGAGCCGGCGCGGCGTGGCGGCGGAGGGCGAGGGCATGCGACTGGTGGTCGGGTTCACGGGCGGGCCGGGCGCGGCCTACGGCGTCCGCCTCCTCGAGGTGCTGCGCGCGACCCCCGTGGAGACCCACCTCGTGATGTGCCCCTGTGCCCGGCAGCGGGTCGCCCACGAGACGGGGCGGGCGCCAGAGGAGGTGGTGGCCCTGGCCGACCGGGTGTACGGATGGCGGAACCAGGCCGCCCGCATCTCCAGCGGGTCCTTCCTCACCGCCGGGATGGTGGTGGCCCCCTGCAGCGCCCGGTCCCTGGCGTCGATCGCGCTGGGCCTGGCCTCCAACCTGATCCACCGAGCGGCGGACGTCACGTTGAAGGAGCGGCGGCGCCTGGTGCTCCTGGTGGCTCCGGAGGTCCTGGGTCCCCTCCAGGGCGACCACCTTCGGCGTCTTGCCGACGCCGGTGCCGCCGTCGTCGCCCCCCAGGGTGGGGCGGGCGGGCTGGACGGCACCGTCGGCGGGATCCTGGACCGATTCGGCATCCCCCGCCCGACTGGGTAGGGGCCGAGGGACGGCGAAGCGCTCTCTCCGGCGAGACGCGCCCGTGCGGGGGTCCTCCCCCCGCGGTTGGCCAGCTCATCGAGGCGGCGCGGCTCCGCGGCGAGGTCTTCGACACCGACGGACGGTCCGCCGGCGGGCCACCACGGTCAGGACGATGGGCAGGAGGGCCGCCACGGCCAGAGCCGGCCGGAGGCCAACGGCGGCGGAGGCGGCGCCGAGGAGGGCGCTGGCTGCCGCCCCCAGGGCGATCTGTGCGGAACGCCAGGCGCCGATGACCGTGCCCTGCCCGCCGAAGGCCTCCAGGGCGAGGAGGTTGGCCAGCGGTCCCAGGGCGCTCACGGACGCGGCGAAGGCGACGGCCGGCGCCGCGGCGACCAGGGGTCCGGGTGCGAGGGTCCACCAGGCGCCAAGGAGGGCGAGGAGAAGGCCGACGTGGCCGGCGGTGGCAAGGGCGCCGCGGCGGTCGGCGTCGTGGCCGGCCACGATCTTGGCCACCACCGACAGGGCTCGCGCCACGGCGAGGATCCCGGCGGCGGCCGCGGGGGAGAGCCCCCATGCGGACACGGCGAAGGCGGGCAGGAACGCGTTCGTGCCGTACTGGGACCCGGCGGCCGTGGCGCCAACCAGCAGGGGAAGGCCCATGGACCGGCGCAGTTGGGCCCAGGAGCCTCGGGGGCTCCGGGGCGCGCGGCCGGGGAGGGCTGCGGGCGCGAGGGAGGCGGCGGCGACCAGGGCGATGCCGCTGGCGGCCCAGAAGGCCAGGCGCCAGCCGCGGACGCCGCCCACGACGGCGAGGATGGCCGCGAGGGCGAGGCCCGCCGAGAAGGCCACCCCGAAGAACCCCATGGCCAGGCCGCGCCGGTCTCCGGCGAGGGCTCCGGCCGCGAAGAGCCCTGGCGCGAAGAAGGACCCGGCGCCGAGCCCCAGGAGGGCCTGGGCGGAGAGGAAGGACGCGGACCCGTCGCTCCCCGCCGCCAGGGCGGCCCCGGCGGCGGCCAGGAGCAGCCCGGCCAGGGCACTCGGCTTGGGGCCGGCCCGGTTGAGCAGGGCGCCGCCCACCACGTTCCCCACGGCGATGGCCCCGGCGAGGAGGGCGAAGGCGAAGCCAGCGTCCCGGAGGTCGAGGCCCAGGTCCCCGGAGGCGACGGGGAAGACGGGGGCCAGGAGGGACTCGGCGCAGGTGGCGGCCAGGTAACCGAGGTTCACGGCGAGGAAGGAGACGCGGTGGCCCGAGGCGATCCCGCGCCCGGCGGCCGGCGCTCCCTCCAGCGGCACTCCCACGCGTCCCCCTCGGAACCCAGGGCGGCAGGTATCTTACGGTCAAGAGATGGGCGCGCCGCCGCGGGCTCCGGGGGGGGGCGGGCGGCCGATGGGGGACCGACGTGGCACGACGCGTGGGCGACCGGTTGCCGCCCCAGGTCACCGAGGCCTTCAGCGGACGGGAGCTGGAGCAACGGGTGGGGGCGGCCTACCTGCTCGTCACGACGGTACGCCGAGGCCGTGCCTGCTCTCGGCGGGGGACGTCCTGGCCCCCGACGACCGCCGTCTCCGCCTGGCCCTGTGGCCGGGGACCAGGACCGCCCGCAACCTGGCCCGTGGCCGCCCGGCCCTGCTGTGCTTTGTCGGCCCCGGGACCGTGCTGTACGTGCGCGGGACGCCCAGGGCCCTGCCCCGGGTCCCCGAGGTCCAGCTGGAGCGGTTCGAGGTGGCGGTGGAGGCCGTCGAGTCCGACGTCCACCCCGGGGTGCTCGTCACGGGTCCCGTGACCTTCGCCCCGGAGCGGCCCTCGGAGATGGCGGCATCCTGGGCTCGCCAGATCCAGGCCCTCCGGCGCGACTGAGGCCGGCCATGGCGGCGACCAGGGAGGCCGGTCGCGTCCGCATTCCACCCTGCCCCACGGAGCCGGCGTGGCGCCGGGCGTTGGCCCGGGGAAGCCTGGCCGGGCGGCTCGCCTACCCCCGCCCCGGGAGGTCTCCCGCCTCGACCCTCGGCGCCGAGGCCCGGGGCTCCCCCCAGCGGCGCACGAGGTCGTTGGGGACCCCGAAGTGGTCCAGCAGCCTGCCCACCGTGTGGTCCACCAGCTCCTGGACCGTCCTCGGGCGGGCGTAGAAGGCTGGGACCGGGGGGACCACCAGCACGCCGGCCCGGGCCACCTTCAGCATGTTCTCCAGGTGGATCACCGAAAGCGGCGACTCCCGGACCAGCAGCAGGAGCTTGCGACCCTCCTTGATGGTGACGTCGGCGGCCCGGTGGATCAGCGTCTCCGAGAGGCCGTTGGCGATGGCCGCCAGGGACTTCATGCTGCACGGCACCACCAGCATCCCCCTGGTGAGGAAGGTCCCCGAGGCGGGGGGCGCGTGGAGGTCGCGCTCGTCGTAGACGCGGTCCGCCAGGGCCAGGACCTCTGCGGGCCGGCGGTCGGTCTCGGCCGCGATGGTCCGCTCCGCCCACTCGCTCACGATGAGGTGGGTCTCCACGGAGGCCTCCCGCAACGCCTCCAGGAGCCGGATCCCGTACACGGCGCCGGTGGCCCCCGTCATCCCCACCACCAGCGGCAGGCGGGAGGGGTCGGCGGGTTCGAGGGCCGCGCTCACGGTGTCGCCATCCTAGCCTCCCGGCAGGGCCGCTGGTGATGCCGGGGACGCTGCCGTCGGGGCCGCGGAGGTGAGGACGTGCGCCCACGGGGACCCGCTCCGGGGTGGCCGGTGCAAGAACCGGAGGTCCTCGGCCTAG
>CAYVCH010000214.1:0-4219 GCA_964449755.1 uncultured Actinomycetes bacterium | reverse complement strand
CGGTCACCAGCGGCCCGTCCACCCGCTCCGGGTCCCCCCCGGCCAGCTGGGCCACCAGGGAACCCGGCTCCGCCGCCGCCCGCCGCCCGGCCCGGGCGATGGCGGTCCCCGACGCGACCTGCTCCCAGCACCCCCGGTTGCCGCAGCCGCACGGGGGACCCCCGGGCTCCACGATGACGTGGCCGATCTCGGCGGCGAAGCCGTGGGCTCCCCGGAGGAGACGGCCGTCGGCCACGATGCCGCCGCCGATGCCCGTCCCCACGGTGACCAGCAACAGGTGCCGGTACCCCCGACCCGCCCCGAACCGGAACTCCCCGAAGGCGGCCACGTTCGCGTCATTGTCCACCACGCAGGGCAGCCCGAGGGCCGTCGACACCCTGGCGGCGATGGGAACCTCCCGCCAGGCGAGGTTCGGGGCGAACCGGAGGGTGCCCGTGGCGGCCTCCACCATGCCCGCCGCCCCGACCCCCACGGCCCTCACCGCCGGGGAGGCGAGGTCCCGGGCCACGCCGACCATGGCCGCCAGGGTCGCCCCGGCGTCATCGGCGGGAGTGGGGACCACCCGCCGCGCCACCACCCGGCCGTCCCCGGTCATCCGGAGGGCGGCGATCTTCGTCCCGCCGACGTCGATCCCGATGGCCTCGGCGCCCACGACGCCCTCAGGTGAGGGACGAGGAGGCGCCGAAGCCCAGGGGCCCGACGACGATGCACCTGCCTGCTGTTTCGCGTCCACCCATGTAAGGGGACCCCCTAGAAGCGGAGGAAGGCGCCGATGCCCCCCAGGAGCGACAGCTCGCCGTTCTCCACCACCGTCTCCACGCGGCACCCCTGCCGGAGGGCCAGGGCCACGGCCCCCTCCACGACGTCCGGCACCCGATCCATCCGGCCGCCGCAGGCGGGACAGGCGCTGCCACGGAGGGCCAGCCGGCCGCAGCGGCGGCAGGTCGCCCCGGGGCGGGCGAGGTCGAGGTCCACGAGCAGCTCCCCCGCCCTCCCCGCGGCCAGAGCCTCCAGGGTGGGCTCCAGGCCCACCACCGCGCCACGCCTTCCCGCCGCGGCCTCGGCGAGCTCCGCCACCCGGCGGCCCTCGCGCTCCCGCTCCAGCTCCTCCTCCAGCTGGAGGGAGGCCGTGAGCACCTCCTCGGTCGTGGCGGTCACGGGCAGGTGGATGCGGGCCCGCACCCGCCGGACCAGGTAATCGTGGAGCTCGCGCTCCAGGTCCGCCACGACCTCATCGGGCCCGGCCAGGACCAGGTGGTCGAAGGCGCGACGCTGGAAGCGCCGGAACAGCACGTCGGCGACGTGCTTGAGGTGGCGCTGGCGGTGGTCGTCCACGTGGCGCTGGTAGCGCATCTGCGCCCAGCCCCCCTGGTCGTGGCGGCCGGGCACGTCGTCGACGACGTCCGACTCCTCCTCGATGCGGCCCAGGGCCGCCAGGAAGATCCGGGCCTTCTCGGAGTCCACCAGGGCCGTGCAGATGGAGGGGTAGGTCTCGAGGAGGGCCTCCAGCGGGAGCAGGTCGGGCTGGGGTCCCACCACAGCCCGGTTGCGGACGGGGCGCGGCAGGGCCAGGGCCTCCCACAGGCCCGCCGCGTGGCAGGAGAAGGCAGCCACCCCGCGGGTGGCCCCCCGCTCGAAGCGGTCCCGGACGAAGGACGAGACGGCCCGGACGTCGGCCTCCACGGAGCGCTGGGCGTCCCGGGGGAGCGCCCGGGCCCGAGCCCGGACGCCGCGGAGCAGCTCGTCCAGGCGCACCTCGTAGTCGGCCTTCCGGGGGAAGCGCCGGCCGTCCACGGAGAGGTACACGGAGGTCACCGGCGCCCCCCGCGGTTCCCACCCGGCCAGCCTCCTGACCAGGGCCTGGTCCAGCTCGGTCATGGCAGGCTCCTGGTGGATCACGCGATGTCGATGCGCTCCAGGCGCTCGGGGGGGCCGCCCGCGACCTCGGCCTCCCGGGCCAGGGCGACGGCGCGGACGGCCAGCAGCAGCTCCCGGGCGGCGGCCAGCAGGTGCTCGACGGCCTCGGGCCGGACCTGCCGGATGCCGGTCAGGGCCAGCCCGATGGGGCACAGGGCCACCGGGCAGACGGGCTCCGCCTTGGGGGCCTCCCCCGTGCCGGCCCCCCCCTCCTTCCGGACGCGGCGGGCGCCGCCAGGTCGCTTAGCTCGAGCCTCAGCCATTGGCGATCCTCCCTCGCTCGGCCGGGGCGCCCTCCGGGCGCTCCCGCACGAAGACGACCTCCAGGTCCTGCCCGTTGAACCCCGCCTCCCGCACGACGAGGCGCTGGAGGGTCTGGGGCAGGATGAGGTTGCGCTTGTAGGAGCCGACGCGGACGACGAGCTCCTCGCCGCGGCGGTGGATGTCGGTCTCCTCCCGCCCCACGAAGGGAAGGCGCATGGAGAGCACGTAGGCGCTTCCCCGCCGCCGCACCCGCACGGGCTCGTCGCGGAACAGGATCTCGGTCACGTCGCGGTGCCGGTACACCTCCTCTCCCATCTCGGCGAGGAGCGACAGCCCGACCATCTCGCGGTCGAAGAGCCGGGCCGTGAGGATGGGCACCGGCTCGAAGGAGGAGCGGACGGTCTCCAGATGCTCCGCCTGGATGTCCTTCCACGTGCCGAAGTAGGGGTCGGTCACGTCCTCGGGCAGGATGCGGTTCACGATGACGGCGTCCACCCGGTAGCCGAAGAGCGACAGGTACGTGTAGGTCCGCCTGGCCTCGGCGATCACCATCTTCTCGGGGTTCACCACCAGGCGGACCGTGGAGGTCCGCTCGTCGGTGAGGATCCGCCTGACGGCGTCGAGGTTGCGGTGGAGGCGCTCCACGGCCCCGAAGAAGCGGTCGTTGGCGATGGGGAGGGAGGTGATCCTCGTGACCAGGGGGCGCACCCCCTTCACCACCCGCCGCTCCACCGGGAAGATCCGCTCCATGTACCAGTTCATCACCTCCGGCAGCGAGAGCAGCCGGAGGGTCTCGGCGGTGGGCGCGCAGTCCATGACCACCACGTCGTAGCGGCCCCCCTCGACGTGGCGCTTGACGTCGATGAGGCTGAAGATCTCGTCCAGGCCCGGCAGGACCGACAGCTCCTCGGCCTGGACGGTCTCCACCCCCGCCCAGTTCATGACGGCCACCAGGTACTCCTGGATGTCCCGCCAGTTGGACTCCAGGCGCTCCTGGGCGTCGATCTGCTCGGCGAAGAGCCGGGGGGCCACCTCGGTGGCCGACGACCCCACCGGGAGGTCGAAGGCGTCGGCCAGGGAGTGGGCGGGGTCGGTGCTCATCACCAGGGTCCGGTGGCCCGCCCGGGAAGCTCGGACGGCGGTGGCGGCGGCGACGGTCGTCTTCCCCACGCCGCCCTTCCCGGTGAAGAGCAGCACGCGCATCTGGCCTAACTGTACCCAGTCCGGCGGCGGCGGGCCCTGCGGCGGCCGTCGCCTGGCCCTCAGCCCCGCTCCACCCGCCGCTTCAGCCGCTCCAGGGCGTTCTCGATGACCCGCCGGGCCCCCTCGGTCCGGACGAACCCGGGGACCAGGACCCCCAGCTCGACCTCCAGCCGGTAGATGACCTCGGTGCGGTCGTCGTCCAGCTCGTTCAGCAGGTACTCGCCTCGGATGTCCCGGACCGCGCCCCGGGCGTCCTTCGTGGTCCAGGACACCGCGGCGTCCCCGGGCGCGTAGACGTAGCTCAGGGTGTAGACCGCCTTCCCCAACACCGGCACATTGACCTCGAAGGTAACCTCCGTGGCGCGCCCGCCCTCGCCGCGCTTGAGGACCGTGGCCGACTCCACGTCGGCCCACTCCGGGTAGGCCTCGTAGTCGGTGATGACGTCCATCACCTGGGCCGCTGACGCCTCGACGACGATGGAGCCCTCGGCCCGCGCCATGGCGCGTCGAATCCTACCGGGCCGCGCCGGTGATCACGGCGATGAACACCACCGCCGAGGCCGCCAGGAGTCCCGCCGAGGCCCAGAGGAGGGCCCGCGGCGGGAGCAGGAGGCCCCGGCCCGCGGCCACCCGCCCCGCCTCCAGGGCGGAGGCGACGTAGAGACCTCCCGCGGCCGCCCCGTACAGGCCGGCCAGGGCCTGGCCCGCCGCCCGCGAGGACCAGGCCGCCCCCAGCAAGACCGTCATGCCCAGGGTCCACGCGAAGAGCACGGCGTGGAGGAGGCCCTCCAGGGGGCGGCCCGCCGACCGGTGGCCCAGGCCCGGGAAGAGCAGG
>CAYVCH010000213.1:0-4252 GCA_964449755.1 uncultured Actinomycetes bacterium | reverse complement strand
GCCCCGGGGACACCACGCTCCTCAACGACCCGGCGCTCGGCTCCGGGCACCTGCCTGACTTCTTCGTCACCCGCCCCGCCTACGCGGAAGGGCGCCTCATCGGCTTCGCCACGAACATCGTCCACCACACCGACGTGGGGGGCATGCGCCCGGGGAGCCAGGCGGTGGAGGGGATCTTCGACTACCACCAGGAGGGCCTGTTCATCCCCCCCGTGAAGATCGTCGAGGAGGACCGGGAGGTGGAGGACCTCTGGCGGCTCATCGCCGCCAACTCCCGGACCCCCGAGAACGTCCTGGGGGACCTCCGGGCCCAGCGCAACGCCCTGCGGGTGGGGGAGCTCCGCATGACCCAGCTGGCCGAGCGGTACGGCGTGGACACCTACGAGGCCTGCGTCGAGGCCATCCTGGACCGGACCGAGGCGACCATGCGGGCCCGCATCGCCGAGATCCCCGACGGGAGCTACCAGTTCGAGGACTACCTGGACGACTGCGGCCCGGACACCGAGCCGCTGAAGATCGCCGTCACGGTGACCGTGGAGGGGGACGAGCTGACGATCGACTTCGACGGCACCTCCCCCCAGACCGAGTCGGGGCTGAACAGCTACTTCAACTACACCTGTTCCTACTCCTACGCGGCGGTGAAGTGCCTCACCGACCCCCTGGGGCCCATGAACGCGGGGGCCCTCCGGCCCATCACCGTCCGGGCCCCGGAGGGCTGCTTCCTGAACCCCCGGCGGCCGGCGGGGGGTGGGCCCCGGGCCATCATCTGCTACCGCCTGTTCGAGGTGATCCTGGGCGCCCTGGCCCCGGCCCTGCCGGAGCGGATGGCCGCCGCCAACTCCCACTTCGCGAACCCCACCTTCGGGGGCTACGACCCCGCCCGGCGCCGGCGGTTCGTCGCCTACGAGCTCGTCCTCGGCAGCACCGGCGCCCGAGCCACCAAGGACGGCGTGGAGGGCCTCTGCTCGGCCTTCAACGCCGCCAACATCCCCGTGGAGGCCCAGGAGCAGTTCCAGCCGGTGGTGGTGGAGCACTTCGGCCTCATCCCCGACTCCGGGGGGCCGGGGAGGTTCCGGGGCGGCTGCGGGGTCCGCCGGGACCTGCGGATCCTGGGGGAGGGGGTGAAGTTCACGAACCTCTCGGAGCGCCAGCGCTTCGCCCCCTTCGGCCTGTTCGGGGGCAAGTCGGGGGCCCTGGGCCGGACCGTGGTGAACCCCGGCGGGCCCGACGAGCGGGTGGTCCCCGGGAAGGCCTCCGTCGACCTCGCCTACGGGGACGTGGTGAGCTTCCAGCTCTCGGGGGGCGGCGGGTACGGCGATCCCCTCGAGCGGGACCCGGAGCGGGTGGCCCGGGACGTCCGCCTCGGCCTGGTGAGCCGGGAGCGGGCCGAGGTCGACTACGGGGTCGGCGTGGACGAGGCCGGGAAGGTGGACGAGGAGGCCACGGCCCGCCTCCGCGCCCGCCGCCGGCAGGCCGCCCGCCACCCGGGATCGTAGCGACCCTGGTACGGGTCCTTGGAGGCCGGAGCGGGCCCAGAACGCCCCCGCCGTGCCCGGCGCGTCCTCAACGTACGACGGTGAAGGCCCGGTCCCGCCTCGGGCCGAACCGGTACACGGCGAAGTCGCGGTCGAACGCCGCCGCCCGCCGCAGGCCGAGCCGCCCCATGACGGCGAAGCTGGTCAGGTCCACGATGGAGAAGTCCTGGTCCGCGAAGGACGACTCCACGGCTCGGGCCGTCTCGAGGTCGGCCGGCCCCACGGCTTCGATCGCCGCGACCCCGCTGCGGAGCCCGTCCCAGAAGCGGTTCGCCGCCTCACGCCCGAGCCTGTGCCTGAGGAGCAGCCAGGTCTCCACGAGCACGTGATCGGTGGTGAGCAGCGGCTCTCCGGAGGTCAGGATCTCCTTGGCCCGCGGGTTGCTCCGGTCCCCGGCGTCGGCGGCCGCGTACCAGACCGAGGTGTCGACGAACAGGGTCACCGGCGGCCCCGGCGGCGCGGGCGGGCCTGACCCCGCCCCACCGCTTCCCCCACGTAGCGGTCCCTGGACCGGGCGACGTCGGAGCTGCGGGAGGACCCCAGGTCGAACACGACCGATGGGTCCGCGGTCCTGGTCGGGGAAGCGAGGTCCCGGGCGAGGAGCCGCCGCACGTACTCCGCCAGCGACACGCCCAGGTGGGCGGCGCGTTCCCGGGCCTTTCGGTGCAGCTCGGGGTCGAGGGAGATCTGGGTTCGTTCCATCATGGTGTGCACATCATACCTCCCACGCCGCTCGACGGCCCGGCGTGGGTCCGGTGGAAACGGTGGGGAGGGCGCGGCTGCGCAGGCTCCCTCGCCGGGGCTCAGCCCGCCGCCCGCGCCCCCCGACGCTCGGCCACCCGGGTCCGGATGTGGGAGACGATGTCCGAGAGGCGGCTCCCCGTGGGGAACACGTCGTAACCGAGTTCCCGGAGGCGGGGAATGCTGCTCGCCGAGATGGTCCCTCCGACCAGGAGGACCAGGTCGGACGCGCCCCGCTCCCGGAGGCGGTCGGCGATGCGGGTGCAGTAGTCGAGGTGGGCCCCGGAGAGGATGGAGAGGCCGAGGACCTCGACGTCCTCCTGGATGGCGGCCTCGACGATGGCGTCGACCGTCTGGTGGCGTCCGGTGTAGATGACCTCCATGCCGGCGTCCCGCAGGGCCTTCACCACGACCTTGGCTCCCCGGTCGTGGCCGTCGAGGCCGGGCTTGGCGATGAGGACGCGCACGGGCCGCTCGCGGTTCACCCTCGCGATTCACCCCGGAGACGATGGTAGCGGGCCGGGTCGCCGCTGGGCGGTGCCGGTGAAGACGGCCACGACCTCTCCGTCTCGGGTCACCGTCACCTCGTAGGTCCCTGCCGACCTTCCCGCCCCCACCTCCCGGGCCTCGGCCAGGAGGACGTCCCCGGCCCGCACGGGCCGGACGAAGTGGATGGAGCAGGCGGTGGCCACGGCGGAGACCCCGCCGGCGTTCCCGGCCACGGCGAAGGCGGTGTCGGCGAGGGCGAAGACGAACCCACCGTGGCCGGTGCCGTGGAGGTTGAGGTGCTCCTCGCCGACGACGGCCCGCAGGACGGCCCGGCCCGGGGCCCGGTCGACGAGCTCGAAGCCGAGGACGGTCGAGAGCGGGTCCGGGGCGGGCGACCGGGTCATGGCCCCACCATCCTGCACCAGGCGTGCCGTCCCCGTCACGGGCCGGGTAGAGTCTTGCCGTGCCCGCGACGTTCAGCGTCTCCCGCGCCGTCGTGACCGGGGCCGCCCGGGGCATCGGGGCGGCCACCGCCCGCCGGCTCGCCTCGGAGGGCCTCGCCGTGGCCCTCCTCGACATCGACGGAGCGGGGGCCCGGGCCACGGCGGAGGCCATCGCCCGGGACACCGGGGCGAGGGCGCTGGCCTTCCCCTGCGACGTGGCGGACCGGGAGGAGGTCGCCCGGGTCATCCCCGAGGCGGCGGAGGCCCTCGGGGGGCTCGACTCCCTCGTCGCCAACGCCGGGATCACCCGGGACGCCTTCCTCCACAAGATGTCGGACGAGCAGTGGGACCAGGTCCTGGCCGTCCACCTCACCGGCACCTTCGCCTGCCTCCGGGCGGCCGCCCCCTACCTGCGGAGGGAGGGGCCGGGGCGGGTGGTCTGCATCTCGTCGGTGTCGGGGGCCACGGGGAACCTGGGCCAGGCCAACTACTCGGCGGCCAAGGGGGGCATCGTGGCCCTGGCGAAGACGGCGGCCCGGGAGTTCGCCCGCTACCAGACCACGGTGAACGTGGTCCGCCCCGGCTTCATCGACACCGACATGACCCGGGCCATCCCCGAGGAGCCCCGCCGGGCCCTCCTCGAGGCCATCCCCCTGGGGAGGCCGGGGCTGCCCGAGGAGGTGGCCGGCGCCGTGGCCTTCCTCCTCAGCGACGACGCCGCCTTCATCACCGGCGCGGTCCTGGACGTGAACGGCGGGTTCTACATGTAGCCCCGAGCCCCGCGCCTGACAGGCAAGGAGGGGGAGGACGTGCCCATCGACCGTTCCCGGGTGGGAGCCGAGTACCGGGCTCCCGCGGTGGCGGTGACGGCGGAGGCCATCACTGCCTACGCCGACGCCACCCTCGCCGGGCTGCCCGTGTACCGGCGGGGGGCTGAAAGCGTCGCGCCCCCGGTCTTCGCCATCGTCCCCGCCTGGCCGGCGGTGGCTGCCGCCCTGGCCGACGAGTCCCTCGGCATCGACCTCGGCCGGGTGGTCCACGGCG
>CAYVCH010000212.1:0-4257 GCA_964449755.1 uncultured Actinomycetes bacterium | reverse complement strand
GGCGATGCTGCGCTGCACCATCCCAGCTTCGGTGATCCGGCCCGAGGCGCCCGATCCGCTGACCCTAGATCCCGAGGAGATCAGAGCCGAGGTACGCGACTACCCTCACGCGCCTACGGTCGCCAGGATCCACCTGTACGAGGACTGGTCGTGCAGCGGGGAGCTGGGTGACGACGTAGGCCCTCCCCCGAGGTTCAGGGGCCCCGATGACGGAGGCAGGTACCTCGACCGCATCCAGGTCTTCATCGGGGCGAGGATCCTCGAGGAACTGCGCGAGCTCGCGACGACGATCGGCGGGTCGACGTCGGAAGATGGCGACCCCTGAGCGCCCGAACGGCCGGCAGCGCGCGCATCGGCGATGCTCTCCGTGCTGATCGCCCCGCTGCGAGTCACCCTCGCGACGGTCTTCGTGTTCGCGGCGCTAGGGAAGCTGATCGGACTGCCGTGGAGCGCCGAGGAGAGCTGGAACCCGTTCCCGGGCGTGAGGGCGATCTGGACCAGGGTCATCTATCCCCTCATCCCTGTGTTTGAGCTTATCCTCGGCGTCGCCGTCCTGCTGGCGCCCGCGCCTCAGGTCTCAGCTGCCGTGATCCTCTTCCTCCTGCCCGCGACGGCGTACGGAGCGATCAGCGTCCGACGCATCGGGTCCTGCGGGTGCTTCGGGGAGCGCCGCGAGGGTCCGCTCCGACGGCTGCTCGCGAGGAATGGTGCCATCGCCCTATCAGCCCTCGCGCTCCTGGCCATCGGGTCCGCGTCAGGGCCGACTGCGCGCACCGCATGGGTCCCGTGGGTTCCGATCCTGAGCGCGCCGCTCTTCGGACTCTTCGCTCTCCTGGGCATCCTCCGCGGCGGCGGGCGGCGGGGGGACGCGCGACCGGTCCGGTCCCGGGCAGCCGCTCCGGCCCCCGCGACGCCGTGACCGCCCAGCTCACACGAACTCGGCGCCGTCGAGCACCAGCGTCACCGGCCCGTCGTTCACGAGCTCCACCTCCATCCGGGCCCCGAACACCCCCCGGGCCACGGGCACCCCCCGGGCCTCGAGGGCCCGGGCGAAGGCCTCGACCCTGGGCTCCGCCTCGTCGGGTGGCGCCGCGGTGGTCCAGGACGGCCGGCGGCCGCGGCGGACGTCGCCGTAGAGGGTGAACTGGGAGACCACGAGCGCCTCGCCGCCGACGTCGCCCAGGGCCAGGTTCATCTTCCCCTCGGAGTCGGGGAACACCCGGAGGTTCGCCACCTTCTCCGCGAGCCGTTCGGGCTCGCCCGGACGGTCGTCGACGCCGGACCCGACGAGCAGGAGGAACCCCGGCCCGATCCGCGCCACCTCGCGGCCGTCCACCACGACCCGGGCCCGGGAGACCCGCTGGAGGACGACCCGCATCTACCGAGGCAGGACGCGGTAGGCGTCGTAGACGTTCTCCACCTTCTTCACCGCCTGCAGGATGGTGGAGAGGTGGGCGAGGTCGGCCAGCTCGAAGCTGAAGCGGAGCCGGGTGATGCGGTCCCGGCCCACCATCGAGGTGGCCGACAGGATGTTCACGTGGTGGTCGGAGAGGACGGTGGCCACGTCGGACAGGAGCCGGACCCGGTCCAGGGCCTCCACCTGGATGGTGACGACGAAGGACGTGGGCTTGCCCTCGGCCCAGGACACCTCGATGAGCCGCTCGGGCTCCCGGGCCAGGTTCTTCGCGTTCGGACAGTCGGTGCGGTGGACCGACACCCCCTGGCCCCGGGTGACGAAGCCCAGGATCTCGTCCCCCGGCACCGGCGTGCAGCACCGGCCGAGCTTCACCCACACGTCGGCCAGGCCTCGGACCACCACCCCCCGGGAGACCTCGGGCCGCCCGATGCGCACGGGGCGGGCCAGGGGCACCTCGGTGACGTCCTCCTCGGGGGTCCCCGCCAGGTGCCGGGTCAGGCGCGCCACCACCGACTGGGGCGAGACATGCCCCTCCCCGATGGCCACGTGGAGCGCGTCGAGGCTCGGGTACTTCAGCTCGGCCGCCACCTGCTCCAGGGCCTCCTCGGTGGCCAGGCGCTTGAAGGGCACGTTCTGCTTGCGCAGCAGCCGGTGGAGGGCCTCCCGACCCTGCTCCAGGGCGTCCTCCCGTCGCTCCCGGGAGAACCACTGGCGGATCTTGTTCCGCGCCCGGGGGGTCTTCACGAACTGGAGCCAGTCCTGGGAGGGGCCGGCGTCGGGAGCCCGGGACGTCAGGATCTCCACGGTGTCCCCGGTCCGGAGGGGGTAGTCGAGGGGCACGAGCTTCCCCCCGACCTTCGCCCCGATGGTCCGGTGGCCGACCTCCGTGTGGATGGCGTAGGCGAAGTCCACGGGGGTGGCGCCGGCGGGGAGGTTCACCACGTCGCCCTTGGGGGTGAAGACGAAGACCTGCCCCCGGTACAGGTCGATCTTGAGTCCCTCCATGAACTCCCGGGGGTCGGTGGCGTCCTGGAGCCACTCCAGCATCTGCCCCAGCCAGGCAAGGTCGGCCGCCTCCCGGGTCCGCTTGCGCCCCTCCTTGTAGCGCCAGTGGGCGGCGATCCCGTACTGGGCCGTGCGGTGCATGTCGTGGGTGCGGATCTGGATCTCCACGGGCCGCCCCTCGGGCCCCACCACGGTGGTGTGGAGGGACTGGTACATGTTGGGCTTCGGCATGGCGATGTAGTCCTTGAACCGGCCCGGCACCGGCTTCCAGAGGGAGTGGACCGCCCCCAGGGCCGCGTAGCAGTCGCGGACGCCGTCCACGAGCACCCGGACGCCGATGAGGTCGTGGATCTCGTTGAACTCCTTGCCCCGGAGGACCATCTTCTCGTAGATGGAGTAGAGGTGCTTGGGCCGGCCCTCCACGACGGCCCGGACGCCAGCCTCCCGGAGCCGCCCCCGCAGGGCCTCCAGGATCTCCCCCACCAGGCGCTGCCGCTCCTCGCGCCGCTTCTCCACCAGGCTCGCGATCTCCCGGTAGGGGCCGGGGTGGAGGGTCTTGAAGGCCAGGTCCTCCAGCTCCCACTTGATCTCCTGGACGCCCAGGCGGTGGGCCAGGGGGGCGTACACCTCCAGGGTCTCGGCGGCGTTCTCCCGCTGCTTCGCCGGGGACAGGGCCCAGAGCGTGCGCATGTTGTGCAGGCGGTCGGCGAGCTTGATCAGCAGGACCCGCACGTCCGCCGCCATGGCCACGATCATCTTCCGCACGTTCTCCGCCTGCTCGTGGGCGCGGCTGCGGAAGCGGATCCGCTCGAGCTTCGTGAGCCCGTCCACGATCCCGGCCAGCTCCGGCCCGAACTCCCGCTCCAACCGCTCCAGGGAGACGGGGGTGTCCTCCACCACGTCGTGGAGGAGGGCGGCGCTCACGCTCAGCGTGTCCAGGTGCAGGTCGGCCACGATGTGGGCCACGGCCAGGGGGTGGGTGATGAACTCGTCGCCGGAGAGTCGCTTCTGCCCCCGGTGGGCCTCCTCGGCCAGGGCGTGGGCCCGCTGGATGAGCTTCAGGTCGGCCTTGGGGTTGTAGGCCTTGACCTTGCGCAGCAGCCCCTCCAGGCCCTCGGTCGGCGGGCCGGGGCGCAGGCGGGCGAGGAGCCCGCCCCTGCGCTCGACCTTGACCTGCTCCTCCACGGCGCCTCCCGGCCAGTGTAGCCGGCCCGCACCCCCCGCCGGCAGCTGCCCCTGCCCGGGCCTGCCGGGGGGGTGGCCGACGGGACGCCCCGGCCTACCGGGCGGGAAGGCGGTCCCGTCAGTAGGTGATCAGGGTGAACAGCTCGTGCTCCCGGACCCGCTCCCGGCCCCCCAGGAAGGACAGCTCGATGAGGCAGGCGATGCCCACCACCTTGCCGCCGACCCGCTCCACCAGCCTGGCCGTGGCCGCGGCCGTGCCCCCGGTGGCGAGCACGTCGTCCACGATGAGGACCCGCTCCCCGGGGCGGATGGCGTCCTTGTGGATCTCCAGGGTCGCCGTGCCGTACTCGAGCTCGTACTCCTCGGCGATGGTCTCCCAGGGCAGCTTGTCCTTCTTCCGGACCGGGACGAACCCCGCCCCGAAGTGGTAGGCGACGGGCGAGGCCAGGATGAACCCCCGAGCCTCGATGCCCACGACCTTGTCCACGTTGCCCCGGCCGAAGTGGACGACGATGAGGTCGATGACCGTGGAGAAGGCGATCTCGTCGGCCAGGAGCGGCGTGATGTCCTTGAACAGCACCCCCGGCTGGGGGAAGTCCGGCACGTCCCGGACCAGGGCCTTCATGGATTCGACGTCCACGCTCACCTCC
>CAYVCH010000211.1:0-4294 GCA_964449755.1 uncultured Actinomycetes bacterium | reverse complement strand
CGAGCCCCACCCGGGGCGCGAGCTCCTCGTACAGCCGCTCGAGGCGTCGGATGAAGGGCAGGTCGCTCTCCATCACGGCGATCAGGTCCACGTCGCTCGCCCGGCCCACGTCGCCCCGGCCGAACGAGCCGAAGGCGACCACGAGCGTCGCGCCCTTCCGGACCAGGGCCTCGACGATCCGGTCCGCCTCCTCGGCGAGTAGCCGGGCGCGCTCCTCCCGCTCCACGCCGCGAGTATAGGGAGCACGTTCCCGGTCACCTTGGCACAGGGCCGCCCGGTCGGTGGCTGGCTCAGGCCCCCGCCCCGTCGAGCCGGCGGCGAGCCTCGCCTCTCGGTCATCGCCTGGACAAGTGACCGAATGGTCACTTACAGTTGGAGCCGCCGATGCAGGAGAAGGTCTTCAGGGCGCTCGCCGACCGCACGAGGCGGGCAATCCTCGACGCCCTCTCCGAGCGGGACGGGAGGACGCTCACCGAGCTCCAGGGGCTCTTCCCGATGACCCGGTTCGGGGTGATGAAGCACCTGCGGGTGCTCGAGGAGGCCGGGCTGGTCGTCCCCCGCAAGGTCGGGCGGGAGAAGTTCCACTACCTCAACCGGGTCCCCATCCGGGAGATCCACGACCGGTGGATCTCGAGGTTCGCCGAGGGCGCGGGCCGGGCGCTGCTCGGGCTCCGCTCCGGCCTCGAGGAAGGAGGGGCGATGGAAGGCAAGCCGTCGCACGTGTTCCAGCTCTTCATCAGGACCACGCCGGAACGGCTGTGGGAGGCCATCACGAGCTCCGACTTCACCCGCCGCTACTACTTCTCGAGCACGGTGGAGTCGAGCTGGCGGCCGAGCTCGCCCTACATGTACGCGATGGGGGGCGAGCGGGCGATCGTCGGGGAGGTGCTCGAGGCCGACCCGCCCCGGCGGCTGGTCATGACCTTCGACGCCCGCTGGGACGAGGAGGTCGCCACGGAGCCGCCCTCCAGGCTCACCTGGGAGATCGAGCCCGCGGGCGAGGGGGTCTGCAAGCTCACCGTGATCCACGACGGGTTCGAGGGCGAGACCCCGACGTACCGGCAGGTCCACGGGGGGTGGCCGCTCGTGCTCTCGGGCCTGAAGACGCTCCTCGAGACCGGCGAGCCCCTCGTGGCGGCGGCGGAGCCGGGGTCGGCGAGCTGAGCCGCGGGTCCCACCTGCCGCACCGGGGCGAGGGCCGGCCGGTCGTTCAGGGAGACTGCCCCCCCGGGGAGGCGTCCCGGGCCACCTGCTCGAGCAGCGCCGCCAGGACGTCCCGCTGGAAGACGACCCCGAGGAGCCGGTCCCCGGCCACCACCGGAAGGCGCCGGACCCGGCGGACGCGCATGATGGCGGCGGCCCGGAGGGCGGGGAGGTCGGGGCCGACGGTCACGACCCGGGTCTCCATCACCTCCGCCACGGGGCGGGCGCCGACGCGGCGGAAGGCCTCCGCCTCGTCCGCGTCCACGCTGTGGACCCCGAGGACGTAGACGTCGGGGGACAGCTCCTCGAACAGGCGCCCCAGGACGTCGCGCTCGGCGACGACACCCACCAGCCGGCCCCCGTCCACGACGGGCAGGGCCTCCTCCCGGGTCGTCGTCATGGCCCGGACGGCTTCGAGGATCGCCGTCCCCGGCCCCACGGCGGCGAAGCGGGGGCGCATGACCTCCGCGACCTTCACGCCGCTCCCTTCCCCCCGGGCACGCCCCGGCCGCCCGCCGGTGGCCCCACCAAGCCCGAGCATGGCGCGATGCTACGGAGGGGTCCGGGAGGCGGCGAGCCCCACGCGGGTGAGGGTGGGGGCGAGACCCCGGTCACCCCACGGGCGGAGTCCGGCCCGCCGCGGGGTCCCATGCCGCTCCGGGCGGCCCCGGCGCGGGGGGGATGCCGGTCCCCCCGGCGAGCCAGCGCGAGCTCACCCGCCGGCTCCCCCCGGAGGGGCTGGGCACCCGACGGCCGAGGGCGGAGCCTTCGGGGAAGGCCCGGACCGGGAGGCAGCTGGTGAAGCTCTACGTGGACACGGCGGTCATCGCCGAGATCGAGGAGGCGGCCCGCTGGGGCGTCCTGGGCGGCTGCACGACGAACCCGACCCTGGTCGCGAAGGCCGGCCACCCGGACCTGGAGGCCGCCGTGAAGGCCATCTGCGAGCTGGTGCCGGGGCCCGTGTCGGTGGAGGTCATCGCCACCGAGGCCGGGGGCATGGTGGAGGAGGGCCGCCGGTACGCGGCGTGGGCGCCCAACGTCGTCGTGAAATGCCCCTGCACGCCCGAGGGCCTGGCGGCCACCTCGGCCCTGGAGCGCGAGGGGGTCCGGGTCAACCTGACCCTCGTCTTCTCCCCCGCCCAGGCAATCCTGGCCGCCGAGGCCGGGGCCAGCTTCGTGAGCCCCTTCGTGGGTCGCCTGGACGACGTGGGGGCCGACGGGATACGGGTGGTCCGGGAGGTGGCGGAGATCTACCGGGTCCAGGGCGCCTCCACCCGGATCATCGCGGCCAGCCTGCGCCACCCCATGCACGTGGTGGAGGCGGCCAGGGCGGGGGCCCACGTGGCCACGGTGCCCTTCGCCGTGCTGCGGCAGCTCGTCCGCCATCCCCTCACCGACCTCGGCCTCGAGCGCTTCCTGGCTGACTGGGCGGCCCTGCAGGAGCGGGTCGGCCAACCCGTGGGGAGCGGGTCGGCGTGAGCCTGGCCCCGAAGGGCGCCGCCGGCGGGACCACCCGCGGCCGCCTGCGGGTCGCCATCAACGGCTTTGGCCGCATCGGCCGGCAGGTGGCCCAGGTCCTGCTCGCGTCGGGGGACGGACCGGAGCTGGTCGCCGTGAACACTGGCCGTTCTGGCACGGATTGAGGAAGGAGCTCCTGGAAGCTACCTTCCCTTCACCCATGCGCACGGTCGGAACAAGCTGGCCGAATACGTGCGGCTCGCTGCGTCAGGGGAGACCATCCTGATCTCCGACCGAGACCGCGTGGTGGCGGAGCTCGTTCCTCCGCAGCCCCACCGGGCGGCCACGGTGCCCGATGCCCTCCTGGCCGAGGCCGTGCGCGAGGGCCTGGTCACGCCCGCCGTGCTCCCGCCCGCGCCGCCTCCGCCCACGACCCCGGTCGCGCCCCTGGCGGAGATCCTGGCCGGGCTCGGTCGGGACCGGGCGGACCGGTGATCTACCCCGATACCTCTACGCCGCGGCGGGGCGCACCGCTAGGGTCGCTCGCTGCCTTCCCCGGTGCCGGACCTCGGCTCGGGGAGGAGCGCTCCGACCCGGTGGGCGAAGGCGATCGCCTCCTCGAGCCAGGCGAGCCGCTGGGCGGGGGTCGCCGCGAGCCAGCCCTCCAGCTGCTCCAGCCGGTGCGCCTCCCACCCGGCATCGCCCGGCTCCGGGGTCTCAGGCGTCATCGCTCATCACCCTCCCGACGCCGCAGGATGGCCTGGAGCGCTTCGACGTCGAGCAGGTCCTGGGGGCGCCCGGCCAGCCGCTTCAGGTGGATGAGATCGGGGATCGACGCCACCCGCGCGGTCGTTCCTCCCAAGGGAACGACCTCCGAGCGGTCCCAGAGCTCCTCGAACTCGATCGGGTTCTCCACGAACAGGTCGACGGCCCGCATCGGCTCCGCCGGGTCCCACATCGAGAACACCCGCATCCCCCGCTCGGCTGCCCACCTCGCCCTGGTGGCCGGATCGGCGAACCCGGACGGATCGACGGTGGCCCGCGGCCTGAGGCCGAGCCCCGCGAGGGCGTCGATGGCCTTGTCCGCCTCCCCCGGCGAGAGGTCCACGGCGAGATCGAGGTCGGCGGTGAGCCGGGGGTGTCCATGGAGGACGACCGCCACGCCTCCCACGACGACGTAGCGCACGTCGTGGCGGTTGAGCGCCTCGAAGATCGGCTCGAAGAGGGCCATGCGCGCCACTATATGCGGCGCCGGACGGGCGACGGTTCAGCACCCACGTCGTCCACGTGGCCCCGAGCCCTGTCCATCCCGCTGGTGCCCCTCCCGTGAGAGGACCTCCTCCGCCCCGCCTCCCCGGGGCGCGCCGAGGGCGGCGAGCCGGACCCCCCGGCCGACCTGGAGCATCTCGGAGAGGAGCACGGGGAGGGACTCGCCCTCGGGGTGGGCCTCGAAGAAGAACTCGGCGAGCGCGAGCCCGCCGACCACCGTCCACCGGCTCCAGGATCTCCCGGAACGTGTCGAGGGAGCGCTTCCGCAAGTCGGCGCCTCCCGTGCTCACCGAGACGTCGAAGAGGACCATGACCACGGGGGACGGGGCCGACGCCCGGAGCGACGGGAGCTCGGAGCACGCGG
>CAYVCH010000210.1:1936-4298 GCA_964449755.1 uncultured Actinomycetes bacterium | reverse complement strand
CACCGGGAGCCCCGACGGGGCCGGGCCCCCGCCCGCGACGACGACCCCCACCGGTCGCCACAGCGCATCCCTCGCGAGGGCGCGGGCGAGCGCCGCGGCCTCCTGCCCCGAGCCGACCACCGCCGTCCGGAGCCCGACCCCGCCGGTCGCCCGGGCCCGGAGCAGCCGACGACCGGCCCACCGGACGACGAGGGCCGTCGTCACGCTCCCCGGCAGCATGGCCAGCACCACCGACCGCGGGAGCTCGGCCTTGAGGACGTAGCTGGTGGCGATCAGCGACACCCCCGCTGGGCGGTCAGGGGGTCGGGGTCGGAGCCTCCTCGAGGGGCTGAAGGTGGGGGAACCGGTACAGCCCCGCGAGCCAGAACCCGGCGACCCCTACCAGCGCGGCCAGCAGCGGCGTGGCGAGGACCGGAGCGGGCGCGACGCGGAGGTCGAACCGGAGGTGGGCGACGGCGAGCGCCACCGCGAGGAGCCCCACGAGGTCCGCCGCCGCGACCGCCGGGGCCAGGTGGCGCCGGCCCTTGCGGCGCCCCGACCGCGGGGCCGCGGCCAGGCCGATCGCCTCGGACAAGCTCCTCTCTCGCACCCGACCCCCGTCAGGCCGCCAGGGGCCCGCATGTTGGGCCCACCTATAGCGCACTTCCCCTTTCGGCGCAACCGTCGAGGCCGCGGGCGCCGCCGGGGTGGGGCCGGGGGAGGTGGCTCCGGCGGGCGGGAGTTGCCCTGGCGTCTCTCCGCTCCCTGGTGGCCCGGCCCGCCGCCCCGGACCCGGGCGTGTCCTGCTGAATGCCGGGAGTGGCATCAAATACGATGAACCCTGATGCGAACGACGTTGAACCTGGACGACGACGTCGCAGGCCGGCTGCGGGAGCTCGCCAAGCGTCAGGGGCGGTCCCTGTCCAGGACGGTGAACGACGTCCTGCGGGCGGGGTTCCGGGCGCTGGAGGCGCCCGTGGCCCGCCAGCCCTACGCGGCCCGGGCCTTCGACACCGGCCGACCGCTGCTGGACGTCACCGACGTGGCTGCGGCCCTCGAGGTCCTGGAGGCCGCGGACCGGAGCCGGTGAACCGAGCCCCCGCGGCGATCCTCGTCGACGCCAACCTGCCCATGTGGGCCCACCACCTTGGGTTCCCTCAGCACGCGGCGGCCAGACGCTCGTGGGAGCAGCAGCTGAGCGAGTGCCCGGTGGTCGGCCTCCCGTGGCCGACGATCGTCACGTTCGTTCGCCTCTCCACCCACCCGCGGGCCCTGGAGCGCCCGCTCGCGGCCGCGGACGCCATCGTGGTCCGGGGGTGGGTGGACCGGCCGAACGTGTTCACGCCGGTGCCGACGGACCGCCACGCCTCGGTGCTCGCGGAGCTGGTCGCCGCGGGCAAGGCCCAGCGGGAACCACGTCCCCGACGCCCACCTGGCCGCCCTCGCCATCGAGTGGGGACTCGAGCTGCAAAGCGCCGACCGGGACTTCGCCCGCTACCCGGGCCTGCGCTGGCGGGACCCGACCGAGTCGTGGTGAGGCCACGGAGGCGGCGAGGACCCACCCGAGCCGAGCCCGGCGGCCCGACGTCGTGGGCCGCCGCCGAGCGACCCCTTGGAGCGGCTGGGGGAGGGCGCGTCCCGGTGGTGGCGGGTTCTGCTCGTCGGGATGGGGGCCTCGCGGAGGTCGAGCCGGTTCAGCCTTCGGGAGGCCGGGGGGCCAGCTGCTCGCCCCTGGGGCTGAGGACGCCCACGCCGGCCGCCTCGGCGGCCTCCCGGGCCCCCGGGTACACCCGCCGCCCGAAGGCGTAGACGAGGTAGGGCCCGGGCAGGCCCGCCGCATCGAGGCGGGCCCGGAAGCCCTCGGAGGCGGCCCGGGCCGCCCAGGCCGCCACGTCCTTCGAGCGGAGGCGGTTCTTCGCCTCCAGGAGGACCGTAAGGCGCCTGCCCTCCTCGTCCTGGACCTGGACCGCCAGGTCCACCTCGCCGTCGAGGTCGACGGGCTGGGGCTCGCCGAGGACGGCGTAGGCCCTCCCCCCGAGGACCTCGAGGAGGACCTCGGCGGCCTCGATCTCGGCGGTGACCCCGATGTCGTCGAGGAGGGGCCCGATGCGCTCCTCGGTCCGGCGCTGGGCCTCGGCCAGGGCCTCCAGCCGCTCCTCGGTCCGGCGCTGGGCCTCGGCCAGGGCGGCGATCTGCTCCTCGACCCTGCCCAGCCGCTCCTCCGTGCGCCGCTGGGCCTCGGCCAGGGCGGCGATCTGCTCCTCCACCCTGCCCAGCCGCTCCTCGGTCCGGCGCTGGGCCTCGGCCAGGGCCGCGATCTGCTCCTCCACCCTGCCCAGCCGCTCCTCCGTGCGCCGCTGGGCCTCGGCCAGGGCCTCCAGGG
>CAYVCH010000210.1:0-1836 GCA_964449755.1 uncultured Actinomycetes bacterium | reverse complement strand
ACCCTGCCCAGCCGCTCCTCCGTGCGCCGCTGGGCCTCGGCCAGGGCCTCCAGGGCGGCCTCGATGCGCGCAAACCTCGCCTCGGTGGCCTCCTTGAACGCCACGAGGGCCTCCTCGGTCCGGCGCTGGGCCTCGGCCAGGGCCTGGACCCGCACCGCGAGGTCCCGCAGCTCGTCGTCGCGGAGGAGCTCGCGCAGCCGGGCCCGGGCCAGCTCGTCCCGGCCGAGGAGGTCGAAGAAGGCCCTGAGCTGCTCTTCCGCCGTCGCCATCGCTCGAAGCCTAGCAGGCGGGGGTGACGCTCCCGGGGCCTGGCCTGCCCGCCCTCCGCGGGACCGGGCAGAGCTGCCGGGCCTCAGGTCGGTGCCCAGCCGAGGCCCAGGGAACGGGGGGTCGTGGGGGCGGCCCGGAGGACGTAGGCCCCGCCCGAGGGGGAGAGCCCGCCCCAGGCCCGGGGCCGGGCGCCGGGGGGCGGGAGCACGATCACCTCGACCTCCGCCGGGCGCAGGGCGGGCTGGGGCAGCAGCGTGAGGGCGAACCGCCCCGGCTCCCCGGGCAGCTCGTAGCGGAAGCGCACCGCCTCCTCCCCGCCGGCCAGGGCCTGGACCAGGCCGGTGGCCACCCGGTAGGGGCCGTCGCGGCCGGCCAGGGTCAGCCTGGCCTGCTGGACCCGCACCCGGCGGGCATCCCCCGGGAGGTAGGCGCTCACGAAGGCCGAGAAGGACCCCACGGGCTCGCCGGGGTTGCCGGGCTGGCCGAGGAGAATGGAGGGCGGGCCCTGGGGGGCGCCATTGCGGAGGGTGACCTCCACGGTGACCTCGGCCGAGCCGTCGGGGCGGAGGCGGGCCTCGTAGCGGATGCTCCGCTCCACGAAGTACCCGGTGCGGTTGCCGATGGCCCCGTTCACCGTGACCAGCAGGGGGTTGGGGACCTCGGGGAGGCGGCCCGAGGCGCCCAGGCGGTCGAGGAGCTCCTCCTCGGCCGGGCGGGAGGCGTAGAGCTGGAGGTGGCGCTCGGCCACGGCCCGGGACAGGGCCGTGGCCCAGGGCACCGGCTGGGGCGGGCTCGCCAGCACCGCCCGCCAGGCGGCCTCGCCCAGCCGCTCCTGGGCCCGGTCGGAGGTGGGCTGGGGCAGCAGGAAGGTGTCGTGGTCGAAGACCCGCACGGCGTTGGCGGCGGTGACGGGCTCGGCCCAGCCCGGGGCCGCCACCTGGAGCCCGGTGGCCTCGAGCAGGTAGGCGAGGGCCACGGGGTCGGCGGCCACGACGCCGTCCAGGCCCTGCCCCCCGGAGGCCCGCCAGACCTCGAGCATGAGCCGGGCGGCGGTGGGGAAGTCGGGGGGGTAGGTGGTGGCGTGGAGCCGCCGGAGGGAGCCGAAGATCCGGTAGGTGCCGGCCAGGTCGGCGGGGGCGGCCACGGGCCCGGGGGCCACCACCTCCCGGGTGTGGCGCAGGGGCGAGAGGCGGACCCTGCCCTCCCAGGCGGTGAGCAGCCCGTAGATGCCGACGAAGCCGCCGGAGCCCCGGGGGTCGGACAGGTTCTGCAGGGCGAGGAGGTAGCGGCGGGTCCCCTGGGCCCCGAGGAGGGCGGGCAGGAGGCGGGCCAGGTCGGCGGCCCGGCCCACCAGGCGGGCCCCGGCTCGAAGGATCGGTCGGGCCGAGGCCAGGGCCTCCCGCAGGGGCCCCCGGAGGCCCGTCGTGGGGACCCCGGCCACGGCCGCCCAGGCCCCGGAGAGGGCCCCCGCCGCCCGGACCAGGTCCGGGGCGGCCCGCTCCACGGCGGCCACGTCCACCCGCCCGCCGGGGCCGAGGGCGGCCGCGGCCTGGCCGGTCCAGCCCA
>CAYVCH010000209.1:0-4330 GCA_964449755.1 uncultured Actinomycetes bacterium | reverse complement strand
ATCTCCTCCTGGGTGGCGTCCCGGTCGACCCCCAGGATCTCGTAGAGGTCCCGGGCGGGAGCCATGGCGGCTAGGCGCCCAGCTCGGTCGCCAGCTCGGAGAGGCGGCGGGCCACCGCCCGGACGGAGGCCATGACGGAGAGGTAGTCCATCCGGGTGGGACCCACCACCCCGATGGTGCCGAGGGGCGTCCGCCCGGCCCGGAAGGGGGCGGCCACGAGGGAGGCGTCCCACTCCCGGGTGGCGGGGTGCTCGGCCCCGATGGTGACCGAGACGTCCTCGCCGGCGGCGGCGGCCCGGAGCAGCCGCAGCATCTCCGACTCCCGCTCCAGGGCCTCGAAGAGCCGGCGGACCGTCTCCAGCTGCCAGGCGGCCGCGTCGTGGGCCAGGTTGGCCACCCCGCCCACCAGCACGTGACTGCTCCGCGGCTCCCGCTGCAGGTCGGCCAGGGCGTCGGCCACCGCGTGGAACAGCGCCCGCAGCTCCGGCCGGCCCTCCCGCCCCAGGCCGAGCACCCTGGCCCGGGCTTCGGCCAGCGTCATGCCCCGCACCGAGGCCAGGGCCCGCTCCGCCTCGGCGATGTCCTCCCCCTCGAGGTCGTCGGGTCGGTCCAGGATCTCCCGGTCCACCCGCCCGTGCTGCCCCACCACCAGCACCATGAGGGCCGCGCCCAGGTCCACCAGCTCGAGACGCAGGACGGCCTCCTGGGCCAGGCTGGGGGTGAGGGCGAGGCCCGCGTACTGGGTGAGGCGGGACAGCAGCCGGGTGGCACCCCGCAGGACCTCCTCCAGGTCGAGCATGGTCTCGGCGAAGAAGGCCGCAATGGCCCGGCGCTGGGCCTCCCGGAGGCGGAGGGCCCCGGGGAGGCCGTCCACGTAGGAGCGGTAGCCCAGGTCCGTGGGGACCCGCCCCGCGGAGGTGTGGGGGTGGCTGAGGTAGCCCATCTCCTCCAGGGCGGCCATCTCGTTGCGGATGGTGGCCGGGGAGACGCCGAGCCCCGAGCGCTCGGCGATGGTCTCGCTGCCCACGGGCTCGCCCGTGCGCACGTACTCCTCGACCACGGCCTGCAGGACCGCGGCCTTCCGCGCGCCGAGCTCGGGGCCTTTCGCCATCGCAGCTCATATGTAAGCACTCGGGCCGGCCGAGTGCCCGGGGCCCGGCTGCTCCAGAGGCCGGCAGCGGAGCGTCCTGCCCCCGGAGGACCGGCTGGGCGGGGTCGACTTCGATCCGCCGGCCTAGCGGTCCGGCTCGCTCAGGGCCAGGACGAGCTCGTTCAGCAGGAGCATGCCCCGCTCGGTCGCCACGACGTGGCCGTTGGAACGCTCCAGGAGCCCCCGGTCGAGGAGCGCCGCCGCCGCGCCCGCCGGCACCTCGGAGGCGGGGAGCCCGCGAAGGGTCCGGAGGCGGAGCAACACCTCCTCCAGCCGCCGCTCGTCCGGCGAGAGCCGCTCCTCGCCGCCCACCGGGAGGCGTCCGGCCTCCACGGCCTCGAGGTAGGCGAGCGGGGAGCGGAGGTTCCACCACCTCCGCTCCCCCCGCGCGGAGTGAGCGCCGGCGCCGAGCCCGAGGTAGGGGCGGCACTCCCAGTAGCCGAGGTTGTGGCGGCACTCGTGCCCCGGCCTGGCCCAGTTCGAGACCTCGTAGTGGCGGTACCCGGCCGCCCCCAGCAGCTCGCAGGCCAGCTCGTACATGTCGGCCTGCAGGTCGGGATCGGGGGCGGGGACGAGGCCGGCGGTGACCTTCCGGCCGAGGGGCGTGGCGGGCTCCACGGTGAGGGCATAGGCGGAGATGTGCTCCGGCCCCAGGCCGATGGCCTCCTCCAGGGTCCGCCGCCAGGACGCGAGGGTCTCGCCGTGGGCGCCGTAGATGAGGTCCAGGTTCACGCGGTCGAAGCCCGCCTCCCGGGCCGCCCGGTAGGCCCGACGCGTCGCCTCCGGCCCGTGGGCCCGCTCCAGGGCGACCAGGACGGCCGGGTCGAAGGACTGGGCCCCCAGGGAAAGGCGGCTGACGCCGGCGGCGCGGAGCACGGCGAGGGAGGCCGCGTCCACCGTGTCGGGGTTGGCCTCCACCGTCACCTCCGCATCCGGGGCGACCGCGAAGCCCGCCCGCAGGTGACCCAAGACGCCCGCCAGCTCCTCCGCCGGCAGCGTCGTGGGCGTGCCCCCGCCGACGAAGACGGAGACGAACCGATCGCTCGCCCAGGAAGGGGCCCATCGGTCGGCCTCGGCCCGCAGGGCCCGGAGGTAGCGACCGGCGAGGTGGTCCAGGCCGGCGTAGGCGTTGAAGTCGCAGTACCCGCACCGGGTGAGGCAGAAGGGGACGTGGACGTAGAGGCCCGCCGGGTCCCGCCGGGTCGTCACCGCCCCGCCTCCGCCGGATACCGGTCCACCCTGAGGGCCTCGATGAAGGCCTCCTGGGGCACCTCCACCCGACCCACCCGTCGCAGCCGGGCCTTGCCCGCCTTCTGCCGCTCCAGCAGCTTCCGCTTGCGGGTCACGTCGCCGCCGTAGCACTTGGCCAGGACGTCCTTGCGCTTGGCCTTGACCGTCTCCCGGGCGATGACCCGGGACCCGATGGCCGCCTGGATGGCCACGTCGAACAGCTGTCGGGGGATGAGCTCCTTCAGCCGCTCCACCATGCGCCGGCCGTAGCGGTAGGCCCGCTCCCGGTGGACCACCGAGGAGAAGGCGTCGACGGGCTCCCCGTGGAGGAGGATGTCCACCCGCACGAGGTCGGCGGGCTCGTGGCCCCAGGGCTCGTAGTCCAGGGACGCGTACCCTCGGCTCCTCGACTTCAGCTGGTCGTAGAAGTCGAAGACGATCTCGGCCAGGGGCAGCAGGTACCGCAGTTCCACCCGCTCGGGCGAGAGGTAGGTCACCTCCGAGAGCTCCCCCCGGCGCGACTGGCACAGCTCCATCACGGGCCCCAGGTGCTCCCGGGGCGTGATGACGGTGGCCAGGACGACGGGCTCCTCCACCCGGTCGTAGCCGCCCGGTGGCATCTCGCTGGGGTTGCGGACGGCCGTCACCCGCTCCCCCCGGACCACCCGGAACTCCACGTTGGGGGCGGTGGCGATGAGCTCCAGGCCGAACTCCCGCTCCAGGCGCTCCTTCACGACCTCCATGTGGAGCAGGCCCAGGAACCCGCAGCGGAAGCCGAATCCCAGGGCGGCCGAGGTCTCGGGCTCGTAGGTGAGGGCGGCGTCGTTGAGCCTGAGCTTCTCCAGGGCCTCCCGGAGCTCGGGGTAGTCGTCCCCCTCGGCCGGGAACAGGCCGGCCCAGACCATGGGCTTCGGCTCCCGGTACCCGGGCAGGGGCTGGGGGGCGGGGCGGACGGCGAGGGTGACGGTGTCGCCCACCTTGGCCTGGCGGACGTCCTTCACCCCGGTCACGAGGTAGCCCACCTCCCCGGGCCCGAGCTCGGGAACGGGGACCGGGTCGGGGGCCATCACCCCCACCTCCTCGGCGTCCACCTCGAGCCCCGTGGCCATGAACCGGATCCGGGCCCGGGAGGGCAGCACCCCTTCCCGCACCCGGACGTAGGCGACGACCCCCCGGTAGGGGTCGTAGGCCGAGTCGAAGATGAGGGCCCGGAGGGGCTCCTCCCGGGTGCCCGCCGGCGGCGGGACCCGCTCCACGACGGCGTCCACGAGCTGGGGGACCCCGGCCCCCGTCTTCGCGGAGACCCGCAGGACCTCCTCGGGGCGGCACCCGACGAGCCCGGCCAGGTCCTCGGCCACCGCGTCGGGGTCCCCCTGGGGCAGGTCCACCTTGTTCACGGCGGGGACGACGACCAGGCCGGCGTCCCGGGCCAGGTGGTAGTTGGCCAGGGTCTGGGCCTGGATCCCCTGGGCGGCGTCCACGAGCAGCACGGCCCCCTCGCAGGCCGCCAGGGACCGGGAGACCTCGTAGGTGAAGTCCACGTGGCCGGGGGTGTCGATGAGGTCCAGCACGTAGCGGCCCCCGTCCCGCTCGTAGGTGAGCCTCACGGCCTGGGCCTTGATGGTGATCCCCCGCTCCCGCTCGAGCTCCATGCGGTCCAGGAACTGCTCCCGCATCTCCCGCTCGGGGACGGCGTGGGTGAGCTCGAGGAGGCGGTCGGCCAGGGTGGACTTGCCGTGGTCGATGTGGGCCACGATGCAGAAGTTGCGGATGCGCTCGGTCTCCGTCACGTCGGTGCTCCGCAGGGCGGCGGTGGCCTCATCGTACGGGAACGGTGCGCGGGTCCCGTGGGGACGGGACCCGGGAGGCGGCGCCGGGGGCCTTCGGGCCCCTGCTACACTCCCTCGCCGTGGCCAACATCAGGTCCCAGATCAAGCGGAACAGGCAGAA
>CAYVCH010000208.1:0-4346 GCA_964449755.1 uncultured Actinomycetes bacterium | reverse complement strand
ACGGGGGCTTCAACGCCCCCACGGGGGTGGCGGTGGACGCCGACGGCGAGATCTTCGTGTCGGACCAGCGGAACTGGCGGATCCAGAAGTTCGCCCCCGACGGGCGGTTCCTCACCCAGTGGGGCTTGCGGGGTGGGGGCCCGGTCGGGCTGAACTACGCACGGGGAGTCGCCGTCGACCTGGCCACGGGATCCGTGTACGTGGCCGACACGGACAACCAGGCCATCCAGAAGTACGGGAACGCCGGTGCGTACCAGTGGACCGCCCCCGGCCACAGCGCCTACCAGATCGACGTCGGCCCCGACGGTCGGGTGTACGTGGCCGACTGGCGGGTCGACCGGGTGAAGGTCCTCGACGGGGCGACGGGGGCGCTCCTGTCCGAGTTCGGCCCGGGCCAGATGCTGAACGCCCGGGGGATCGCGGTGGACCCGGTGGACGGCTCCGTGTGGGTGGCCGACAGCCAGCGGGGGAACGTCCAGCACTACGCCCTGGACGGGACCCTCCTCGGCACCGTCGGCTCGCCGGGCACCGGGGCCGACCAGCTGGGCCAGGCCGGAGACGTGGAGGCGGACGCCGAGTTCGTCTACGTCTCCGACACGATGCGGCACCAGGTGAAGATCTGGACGAAGGACGGGGCCTTCGTCGGCGCCTTTGGCGGCTTCGGGTCGGGGGTCGGTCAGTTCCGCTCCCCGTGGGGCATGGACCTCACCCCCGCCGGTCGTCTCTACGTGGTCGAGCGGGCCGGCGAGCGGGTGCAGGAACTCGCCGTGGTGCGGCCGGGGGCTGACACGGATCCACCCCAGGCCTCCGTCGCTCGGCCGGAGCCCAACCAGTCCTTCCCGCTGGGCCCGGTGGTCGTGGCCGGCACGGCGGCCGACGGCGTCGGGGTCCTCGTGGTCCGGGTCTTCATCAGGGACGCGGCCACGATGCTCTGGTGGAACGGCTCCGGCTGGGGCCCCTTCACCTACGTCCTGGCCACCCTCGACACCCCCGGGGGGTCGAGCACGGGCTGGAGCTACACCTTCAACCCGCCCTCGTCGGGCAGCTACGGCTTCCGGGTCCGGCCGGTGGACACGTCGGGGAACCTGGGGCCGAGCACGCCCTGGCGGAGCTTCACGGTCACCGCCTGAGCGTGCCCGCCCCCGCCACGGCTCACACGCCCCGCTGGCGCAGGAGGAAGGCGGCGTCGGCGGGCCCGACGGTGATCCGGGTGACGGCCCGCGGGCGGCCCAGGGCGTCCTTGTTCACCACGTCGTAGAAGGTCCGGCCGAGGTCGTAGGCGACCCTCGAGGCCGAGGGGTTCACCACGACGATCCCGTTCTGGAAGTCCCGCCGGTACAGGGGTGTCCCGGGAACGGCGAGGTCGGCGAGGCGCGTCGGGTTCCCCTGGGGGCTACCCCAGTCCCAGAAGAACAGCTCGTGCGGTCGGGAGAGGTCCCAGGGGCCGCCGAGCTGGTACCGGGTCGCCGTCGCCCGGTAGGCGAGGAGGACCGAGCCGTAGGCGAAGCGCCGGTAGGCCGCGGGGTCGCCGACGGAGGCCGAGTCCCACCGGACCCAGAAGATGGCCGGCCAGTTGCTCGCCATGACCTTGAAGGTCTGGTCCATCTGGGAGGACCAGGGGCCGTTCGTGGGTCGCGCGTAGTTCTCCAGGACCCCGCCGTCGTAGGCGCCTCCCAGGAGGTCGTTCGAGCAGGGGTCGTTCTGGTACAGGTTGTTCCCGGTGAAGCGGACGCCCGGGAAGCGGGCCCGAAGGCCCGCCAGCTTGGTCTTCTGGGCCGCTCCGTAGGCGGCGGTCGTCATCTTCGTGTCGGCATCGTCGTACCAGCCGAAGACGGGGTTGCCGAAGGGGTCGGCGTGGTTGTCCTGGAAGCAGCTGGAGACGTCGAGCCAGACGGTGTTGTAGCCCTGGAGGTCGGGCCCGAAGGTGGCCTGGATCCGGTCGGCGATCCAGCCCCACCCCTCGGGCGTCCAGATCTTGATGGCGTAGCGCAAGGGCACGTTCGGGTCGTCCCGGGCCGGCGTCCCGGCGAGGGAGGGGTCACCGTTGCGGTTGCCGATGTAGGTGGGGGCCATGACCCGGGTGCCGGCGGCGTGGGGAGCGGGCCTCGTCCCCCACAGGCCGCGCCGGACGGTGAGGACCACGTCCCCGCCGTCCAGGGCGGGCTCGGCCACGACCTGCATGAGCTCGTCGTCCACGCGGATCCAGGACACGAAGTCGTGGGTGTTGAGGGAGTGGGCCCCCGGGGCAGCGCCTCTTCCCCGCGAGTTCAGGAAGGGCCAGGTGGCGGGGGTGCCGGCGGGACGGTCGGCGGCGGGGACCTGGGAGATTCGCACCACCTGCGCCGCCTCCGACAGGGCTTGGGTCAGCCGCGCCGCCGGCGAGGCATCGTCGCCGGGCACGTTGGGCCTCGCGTTGCCCGGCCAGTAGGTCCCGATGGCAAGGGGTGCCCTGGTCTCCAGGTCCGCCGCCTCCCCGAAGTTCACCTGGCCCGGACTCGCCTGCGACACGAAGGAGCCGTTCCGGTAGTTCGAGACCCAGGCTCCCTTCGCCGCGAGCTTCGCCGCCAGGGTCGTCGGGGACGAGCCCTGACAGTTCCTGCCGAGGAGGAAGACATTGCTCGCCTCGCTGTGGAAGTGGACGTAGGTGCGGGCGAGCTCGTCCAGGCGGGCCTCGAGGGCGGAGCCGGTCAGCTGGTTTACGGCCCGCACCTGGGCGCAGTCGTTCACCTGGGTGAAGAGGGGCACGTAGGGAGTCTGACCCAGGAGCGTCGAGGGGTCCGTCGCCTGGGCGGCGGGCGCCGCCAGCAGCACGGTGGTGCTTCCCAGGAGCAGGCCGAGGGAAAGGGAGAGGGTGCGGGCCCACGGGCCCCTGCCCCTCCGGGGGACTTCGTGGCGCCTCTCCATGGTGGTCTCCCCGTGGCTCGGTGGGACTACCGCATCCCGAGGTATCGGCGGGCAGGGTCCGCGGGCCCATCGGGAGACCGGTGGGTTTCCCCTCCAGGGATGGGCGATCCCGGGAGGCCGGCCCCGGGGGAGGAGACCTAGGGCGCACGGCCGGCCGGTGGGGACCTTCGGAGGCGGGCGGGAACCCTAGGTCCGGGGCCAGGTGGGCTGCCCGCTCCCTCAGCTCACCGAGAAGTTCACCCAGGGCCGGGTGGTGTCGAAGTTGCCGGCGGCGTCCTCGGCCCGCACCGTGACCCCGTAGTTCCCGGGAGCCGGCGGTGTCCACTGGTAGCTCCAGGCGGTCGGGCTCGCGCCGGCGGTGCCGAGCTCGGCGCCGGGGTTCCAGCGGAACCAGGAGACCCACCGGCCGGTGGCGGCGTTCCACCACCGTCCCGAGTCCCGGTCCCGGATGGCCACGGAGACCGCGACCACGCCCGAGTCGTCGGTGGCCCGCCCCTCGAACGTGAGCGGCCCCAGGGGGAGCACCTGGTTGTTGGCGGGGAACGAGATCGTGCCGTCGGGCGCCGTGGTGTCCGGCCCGTCCAGGACGACGGAGAGGTCGGCGGAGGCCGGCGTCTCGTCCCCGTTGCCCGCGAGGTCGGTGCTGGCGGCGAGGACCGTGTAGGCGCCGGCCGCCGGCGGCGACCAGGTCCAGCTCCAGGCCGAGGCCGGAGCCCCCGGCGACGCGAGGCCGGCCGGGTGCCAGGTCTCCTCGGTGCTCCACTCGGAGCCCGTCCACCACTGGCCGGTGGGGGCGTGCCGGACGGCCACCCGGACCTGGGCCACCCCGACGTCGTCGCTGGCGCTGCCCGTGACGTCGATGGGGGCGAGGGGCAGGGAGGTGCCCGGAGGGGGGCTCTCCAGAGCGGTCTCGGGCGGGACGGAGTCGCCCGCCACGTTGACGAGCTGGAACTCGACGGTCGCCACCGGTGCGGACAGCGTGTTCTTGGTGTCCCTCGCCCGGACCTCGAGGTGATACCGGTGGCCGAACCTGGCGCCCACGAACAACCAGGACCACTCGACGGAGGAGGTCGACGGGCCGTACCAGGGGACCAGGGCCCAGCTCTGGGAGGTGCCCCATGTGGCGGTGGTCGGTTGCCACCAGAGGCCGGAGGAGTCATCCCGGACGGCGATCTCGACGTTGGCGATGGCCTGGTTGTCAGCGGCGGTGCCCTGGATGAGGGGAGGACCGGTCAGGAAGGCGCCAGGCGTCGGGGCTGTCAGGGACACCGTGGGTCGGGAGAACTCGTATGCGCCGCGGGGCAGCGATGGGTCGAAGACCACCACGCGGTCGTTGGCGGCGTCGGCCACGTAGATCCGCCCTGCCCCGTCGGCCGCCATGCCCGAGGGGTTACGGAGCTTGTAGGGGTCGGAACCGTAGCCGCCCCACTTCCCGAGGAAGG
>CAYVCH010000207.1:2818-4358 GCA_964449755.1 uncultured Actinomycetes bacterium | reverse complement strand
CCCCGCTCCCCCCGCAGCTCGTCCACCAGCTCCAGGACCTGCTGCTGGTGGCCGACGTCGCGGGCGGCGGTGGGCTCGTCCAGGAGCAGCACCGGCGCCTGCTGGGCCAGGGCCCGGGCGAGGACGGCCCGCTGCTGCTCGCCCCCGGACAGCGACCCCAGGGGCCGGTCGGCCTGGGAGGCCAGCTCGAGCCGCGCCAGCGCCTCCCCCACGACCTCCAGGTCCCGCCGGGTCTCCGTCCCGAAGTAGGTGATGTAGGGGGTACGGCCCAGCAGCACGTAGTCGACGACGGTCATCGAGGCGGGGATCTGGGGACGCTGGGGCACGTAGGCGACGAGCCGGGCCAGGCGCCGCCGCCCCAGGGCCGCCACCGAGAGGTCCCCCAGGCGAACCTCCCCGGTGAAGGCCACCAGCCCGGCCACGGCCCGGAGCACGGTGGTCTTGCCGGCGCCGTTGGGCCCGATGAGCGCGAGCCAGCCCCCGGCGGGCACCCGCAACCCGAGGCCGCGGACGACGGGCGTGCCGTCGTACGCGACGGTGAGGCCGCGCACCGCGAGCTCCAGGCCTACTCCCTCGACCCGCCCCGCCACGTCCTCCACCTCACCCAACCCGCCGCGTCCGGCGCAGCACCAGCAGGAAGAAGGGGGCCCCGAAGAAGGCGGTGATCACACCGATGGGGATCTCGGCCGGGGCCAGGGCCGTCCGGGCCAGCAGGTCGGCCAGGACGAGGAAGGCGGCCCCGAACAGCACCGACAGGGGCAGCACCAGCCGGTAGCTCGGGCCCACCACGAGCCGCACCGTGTGGGGGACGATGATCCCGACGAAGCCGATGAGGCCGCTCACCGCCACCGCCGCGGCCGTCCCCAGGGTGGCCGCCACCACCACGGCGAGCCGCACCCGGGCGGCCCGGACCCCCAGGCTGTCGGCCTCCTCGTCCCCCAGGGCCATGACGTCGAGGAGCCGGCGGTGCAGCAGGAGGGCCAGACCGCTCACCGCGACGTAGGGCAGGACCATCCGCACCCCGCGCCAGCCCACGGTGCCGAGGCCGCCCAGGATCCACGAGTACACCTCCTGGAGGGTGTCCACCCGACGCTGCTGCAGGTAGGTCTGGGCGGCTGTGAGGAACGACGCCACCGCCACGCCGGCCAGGATCAGCGTGGCCGTGGTCCGGCTCCTCGTCCCCGAGCGCCCGAGGGCGTAGGTGGCGGCGACGGCCAGCAGGGCAGCCACGAAGGCCGCCGGCGGCACCGGGTTCACCGCCCACCCCACCCCCCTGGGCAGGTACGCCACGGCCACCGTGGCCCCCAGCCCGGCTCCGGCCGCCACCCCCAGCAGGTAGGGGTCGGCCAGGGGGTTCCGGAAGACCCCCTGGTAGGCGGCGCCGGCCATGGCCAGCATGGCGCCGACCACCCCGCCCAGGACGACCCTGGGGACCCGAAGCTCCCAGAGGATGGCCGCCTCCCGCTCCGACAGTCCCGAGGGCAGACGGACCAGGGGCACCCGGTCAGCCAGCTCCCGCACCACCGCCCCAGGCGACAGG
>CAYVCH010000207.1:0-2798 GCA_964449755.1 uncultured Actinomycetes bacterium | reverse complement strand
CCAGGACGCCCGCCAGGGCCGCCGCCGCGAGGCAGCCCACGGCCAGCGCCAGCGGTCCCGGTCGGAGGCGGGTGCGCGGCAGGGTCGGGGCCGGCGTACCGCCCGTCTCCGTCACGCCGCCACCTCCAGCCCGGCCACGGCGTCCACGACGGTCCGCAGGAACTCCACCACCCGGGGCCCCCAGCGCGAGGCGACGTCGTCGTCCAGCTCCACGACGGCGCCCGTGCGCACCGCCGAGAGCTTCGCCCACCCCGGCCGCTCGCTCACGGTCTCGGCCGACTGGCCGCAGCACTTCGTGTCGGCCAGGAAGATGAGGTCGGGGTCGGCCTCCAGGATGAACTCGGCGGAGAGCTGCGGGTAGCCGCCACCGGCCCCCTTCGCGCGGTCGGCGATGTTCCGCAGGCCCGCCAGGGCGTAGACCTGACCGATGAAGGTGTCCGAGGTCACGCTGAAGAAGGTGGGGTCGAGCTCGTGGTAGTAGCTGAGGGGCCGGTCCAGCGGGGGGACCTGGGCCAGCAGCTCCTCGATGCCCGACCGCATCGTGGCCACCAGCTCCGCCGCCCCCTCGACGTTCCCGGTGACCCTCCCGAGCTGCTCGATCTGGGCGTAGGTGTCGTCCAGGGTGGCGGCGGCGGGCTGGAGGAGGACCGGGATGCCCAGGGCCTCCAGGGACGCCTCCAGATCGCCGGGGTCGTTCGAGATCACCACCAGATCCGGGTCGTAGCCGGCGATGGCCTCGACGTTGGGCTCGAAGCCCGACAGGTCCGTCGTGGGGGCCTCCGGCGGGTAGTTGGAGAACTCGTCGGCGGCCACCACCTGGTCGCCGGCGCCCAGAGCGAAGAGCATCTCGGTGGCTGTGGGCGAGAGGGAGACGATGCGCTCGGGTCGCCGCTCCACCGTGACCGGCCCGTTCGCCGCCTGCACCGTCACGGGGAAGGCCCTCGCCCCCTCCGTGGCGCTCGCCGGGGGCGCCGGCGGCGCCGCCGCCCGACATCCCGCGACCAGCAGGGCCAGCACCGCCACGACCCGCCTTGCTCCGACCATGGCCGCCCACCTCCTCGACCGAACGCGCGGTCGCTCGGCCGTCCCCCCCGGGAGGCGGTACGGAAAAGGCCTCCGGCCCTGGGCCGAAGGCTACGACCCGGGCCCGCCGCCTTCGAGCGAGGGACGGCTTCCCTCACCCCCGAGGCAGGTCTCCTGACTCCCGGATCACCGCTCCCCCGAGCCTTCCCAGGACCACCGTCCCAGTGGCATCTCTCGGGCTCGCTCCCCAGTCACAGTGGCGCGACCGTGCCGGACTCGCACCGGCTTCCCTTTTCAGCCTGACCGCGGGATGCCACCCGCCGGCCGGCCACCTCGGGGCCTCTTTCGTTGTCGGTTGGATTGTCGCCCATGTCCCGGCCGCCGACAAGGGCCCGGCGCAGACCGCTCGGCCCATGGGCGACAATGGGGGGACCATGGCTCCCTCCGGCGACCGCGTTCCCAAGGCCTACCGGCACCGGCTCCACCGGCTGAAGAACGCCTACCGCCGGGTCTACCGACGGGAGCCCGAGATCGGCCGGCCGGTGACGGAGGAAGCGGCCCGCCGAGCCATCGCCTTCCTCGAGCAGGAGCTGTGGCGGGCAGGGGTCGGTCCGGGCGAGGAGCACGAGCCACCCCGGGAGCCGGAGACCCCGACCCTGTAGCCCGGCCGACGGCGAAGGGCCACGGGCACGCCCACACCGCCCCGGGGGGACCAGGGATCGCCGCAGCCCCACGGTCCCGCGACGGCGCGGCCCCATGTCCCCCAAACGTCCCAGGGCAGGCTGCGCGATTGACCCCGGCCGGCGCGTTCGGTAGGGATAGGGGCCCCAATGCGAGCGGACCGGGGACGCTCTGGAGCTTCGCCCTGGCGCCTGGCCGTCACCCTGGCGGTCCTGCTGGCTCTCGTGGCGCCCGGGGGCGGGCCGGCCCTTGGGGTCAGCCGGCCAGGCGCCGGGTCGAGAGCCTCCAGGCCCAGATCCGCGCGGAGGAGGCCACCCTGGCTGCCCTCCAGGACCGGGCTGACCGCCTGGCCACCCGCCTGGTGGCCGTCGAGGTCGCCCTGGCGCGCACCCAGGCGCAGGTGGAGGCCACGCGCCTCGCGGCCGAACGGGCCCGCGAGCGCTACGAGTCCTTGCGGGCCCGGCTGGACGCCCGGGCCCGGGAGGCCTTCATGGTCGGTCCCGGCAGCGCCCTGGAGCTGCTGCTCACCTCCGGGTCCCCGGCGGACCTCACGGACCGCCTGGAGTTCGTGGGCGCCCTCGTCGAGCAGGACGCCGAGCTCGCCAACGCCGTGCAGGACCTCCGTCAGCAGCTGCTGGCGGAGGAGGCCACCCTGGAGGCCCTGCGGCGGCAGCAGGAGCGGACCCTGCGCGACCTGGAGGCCCGCCGGGAGGCCCTCGAGGACCAGCTCCGGCAGCAGCGCTCGGTCCTGGGCCGCATCGAGCACCTCACGGCCCGGGCTCGGGAGGAGGCCCGGGCCCTTGGCCGGGAGTACGAGCGCCAGCTCGCGGCCCGCCTGGCGCGGTCGCAGCCGGACCCAGGTCCCGAGCCAACCCCCGGTGGCGATTCCACGGGCGCCTCCGGCGGCGCGAGCCCCCCTCCCGGTGGGTCGGCCGGCACCGGTGGGTCGGCCGGGACGGGCCCGCCTCCCGGTGGGTCCGGCGGTCCCTCGCCACCCGGCGGCCGTCCCTTCCGGGTCTGCCCCGTGGGCCTGCCGAGGGCCGTGAGCGACAGCTTCGGCGCCCCCCGGGTGGGCCACCTCCACGCCGGGGTGG
>CAYVCH010000206.1:0-4390 GCA_964449755.1 uncultured Actinomycetes bacterium | reverse complement strand
CGAAGGCGGAGGTCTCCGCCTCGGAGGTCGCCCCCGCCGAGGCCGAGGCCGAGGCGGAGCCGGGCGAGGCAGCTCCGCGCAAGCGCCGGCGCCGCCGTCGGGGCGGGAGAGGGCGGAGACGCGGGGCGGCCTCCCCCGAGGTCGAGCCCGGGCAGGTGCCGGCGGGAACCGCAGCGGAGGCACCGACCGAGGAGCCCCCCCCGGCGGAGGCCCCCGGAGGACCGGTCCTCGAGGCGGAGGTCCTCGGTGAGGCCGGCCCGGCCCGGCGGCGGCGGGGGAGGGGGAGGAAGGAGCCCCGGCTGGCGGTGGAGGTCGAGCCGGTTGCGGACGTCCCCCGCGGGGAGGCCCAGGAGACGGCACCGGCCTCCACCCGCCTGCTCCGGGCCAGGGCCCGGGCCCGACGCCGCCGGGACCTGGCGCCCCCGGCCCCCCGCGTCACGGACAAGCTCATGGTCATCACCGAGCGCGGGGACCGTGACCAGATTGCGGTGCTCGAGGACCGCCGGCTGGTCCAGCACTTCGTGACCCGCACCGGGGCCCGGTCCATGGTGGGCAACATCTACCTGGGACGCGTGCAGAACGTCCTGCCGGGCATGGAGGCCGCCTTCGTGGACCTGGGTCGGGGCCGCAACGCCGTCCTCTACGCGGGCGAGGTCAACTACGCCCCCGAGGACCTGGAAGGGGGCACGCCCCGCATCGAGCGGGCCCTGCGGAGCGGGCAGGCTGTCCTGGTGCAGGTCACGAAGGACCCCATGCGCGGCAAGGGGGCCCGCCTCACCACGCAGATCAGCATGCCCGGCCGCTACCTGGTCCTCGTCCCCGGCTCCGACGTGTGGGGCATCAGCCGGCGTCTGCCCCTCCCCGAGCGGCGCCGCCTCCGCGCCGTCGCCGCCCGGATCCGGCCCGAGGGCCACGGGCTCATCGTCCGCACGGCGGCCGAGGGGACCGACGAGGCGGCCCTGGCCGGCGACCTGGAGCGGCTGCTCAGGGCCTGGGCCGACGTGGAGCGGAAGGCCAAACGGGCCAAGGCCCCCGCCGTGCTGTACGAGGAGCCGGAGCTCACCATCCGGGTGGTCCGCGACGTGTTCACCGAGGAGGAGTTCCGGGAGCTCGTGACCGACTCCCCGCGCATCCACGAGATGGTCAGCTCCTATCTCCGGGAGGTGGCTCCCGACCTCCTCGATCGCGTCCGCCTCCACGACGGTAGGCTGCCGGTCTTCGAGGAGTTCCACATCGTGGAGCAGATCCACAAGGCCCTGGAGCGGAAGGTGTGGCTCCCCTCCGGCGGCCACATCGTCATCGAGCGGACCGAGGCCATGACCGTGATCGACGTGAACACCGGCAAGCACGTGGGTGAGAAGAGCCTCGAGCAGACCGTGGTGAAGACCAACGTCGAGGCGGCCGAGGAGATCGCCCGCCAGCTCCGGCTGCGGGACATCGGGGGCATCATCGTCATCGACTTCATCGATATGCTGCTCGAGGAGAACCGGCGGAAGGTGGTGGAGACCCTGAAGGACGCCCTGGCCCGGGACAAGACGCGGTCGCAGGTGTTCGAGATCAGCCCCCTCGGCCTGCTGGAGGTCACCCGGAAGCGGGTGTCGGAGGGCCTGCTCGAGTCCTTCTCGGAGACCTGCCCGACCTGCGAGGGTCGGGGCATCATCGTGACCCACGAGGTGTGAGCGGGAGGGAGTCGTGTACGCGGTGATCAAGGCCGGGGGCAAGCAGCACAAGGTGAGGCCGGGGGACGTGATCGAGGTGGAGCACATCCCCGCCGGGGCAGAGACCGTCACCTTCCGACCCATCCTCGTCGTGGACGACGAGGGCAACACCCTGGTCGGGCGGCAGGCCCAGGCGGCGGTGGTCACCGCTCGGGCCCTCGGCGAGAAGAAGGGGGACAAGGTCAAGGTGTTCCGCTACCGGCCGAAGACCGGGTACGCGAGGCGCCAGGGCCACCGTCAGCTCCTCACCCTCCTCCAGATCGAGGACGTGAAGCTCCCGGCCCGGCGGCCGGCCAGGTCCAGGGCGAGGGCCGAGCCTCCGGCCGAGGCCGAGGAGGGCGCGTCCGCCGAGGCCGGAGCGGCCGAGGAGTCGAGGGCCGGACCGTCTGCTACCGTGGAGGGTTGAGATGGCGCACAAGAAGGGCGGAGGATCCTCCCGGAACGGGCGCGACTCCGAGTCCAAGCGGCTCGGGGTGAAGGCCTTCGGCGGCGAGCGCGTGCGCGCCGGCACCATCATCGTGCGCCAGCGGGGCACTCGGGTCCACCCGGGAGCGAACGTCGGCCGGGGCGGGGACGACACGCTGTTCGCCCTGGCCGAGGGGGTGGTGCGTTTTCACACCTCCCGGGGCCGCACCTTCGCCTCGGTCCTCCCGGGGTAGGGGGCCGCGGTGGCGGGGCCCCGGCAGCGGCGGGGGAAGGCCGCCTTCCCGCCTCGATAGCCGCCCGGCAGCTCCGGTCCTCGGTCCGCCGCTCGGCGTTGGCCAGGGCCCGGGCCCACAGTGCGGGGTTCCGGGCCTCGTCGTCACGGAGAGGATGGCGTAGGCACCCCGGCCGGCTCGTCCCGGGCGGGGAAGTCGAGGAAGGCCCGGAGCTTGCTCTTGCGGCGTCGCTTTCGACCGGAGGGTGGCCCCCGTGGGCGACGGCAGGTCGTTGCGGGCCCGTCGGTGGACCGGTAGAGTCCGAAGGGTGCGTGCCGTGGGACGGTGGGCGTGGGTGGTCGCGGCCGGGTCCCTGGCAGCCGCCCTGGCCGTCCCTCCGGCCACCGCCCTCCCGGTCGGGCTTCGGGACCCGGCTGGTCATCCCTCCATCGACCTGACCCCGGCCCACGTCGCTTCTGGGTCGAGCCCACTGTGGGCCGAAAGCTCGGTGGCCTGGGCCTCGCGTGGGCGAGGGGGGGACCGGCTGGCGGTGGGCGATGACGTGCTCGGGCGGGCGCTCCGCGCCGGGGCCATCTCCGAGGCGGAGTACGCCCTGTGGCGGGCGGTCGCTCTCTTCCACCCCGACCGCGTGCGCCGCCACTGGGGCGGGGCTGTGGTGGTCCAGCCACGGGAGGCCACCCTCATCCTGCGCGACCTTTCCCTCCGCGTCGGGCAGCTCCCGCCGGGCAAGCGGTCCCAGGCCATGCGGCTCCTCGCCCGGCCCACCGACGGAGCCGCCGACCCTGAAGGCCAGGGCTACACCGCTCCCTCCTCGGCGGCCTGCTCGGTCAACCTCTGCTTCCACTGGGTGGAATCGACGGAGGACGCTCCGCCCCTGGCCGACACGGACGCCAGCGGGTTCCCCGACTGGGTCGAGGTGACGGCCAGCGTCTTCGAGCTCGAGGTCTGGGCCATGGAGGTGGACAGGCTGCGGTACCGGGCGCCGAAGTCCGACCTCACGTCGCTCAACAGTCCCGACGGGCGCCTCGACGTCTACCTCGCGAACCTCGGTGACGCCGGCCTCTTCGGGTACTGCGCCTCGGATGACCCCAACCTGGCGGTCCTTGGCACGGACGCCTACCCCTATTGGGACGTGTCGGCATACATCGTCGTGGACAACGACTTCTCCTTCGCCGAGTTCGGCATGGACCCGCTCGAGGCCCTCCGGGTGACCGCTGCCCATGAGTTCTTCCACGCCCTCCAGTTCGCCTACGACTCCGCTGAGGACCGCTGGCTCATGGAATCCACCGCCACCTGGATGGAGGAGGTCGTCTTCGATGACGTGGATCAGAACCGCGACTATCTGCCGGACGGTCCCCTGGGACAGCCGGGTGTGTCCCTGGACGATGGGCGTGGTATGCACCCCTACGGGACCTGGGTCTTCTGGCAGTTCCTGACCCAGAACTTGGGACAGCCCGGGCGGCCCGAGATCGGCGCGGTGCGGGAGGTGTGGGAGTTGGCCGACGGCAGCGCCGTGGGTCCCGACCTGTATTCCCTCGAGGCGACGCGGGCGGTCCTCGCGACCCGGGGAGCCGCCTTTTCGCGCGCCTTCGCGGACTTCGGGGTCGCCAACTCCCGGCCGGCGGCCTTCTACGAAGAGGGGGACGCTTATCCCGCCCCGCGCCTGTCCAAGCGCCACGTGCTCACGGCGGCCAGGCCCGCCGTGCCCTGGCGCCGCCTCGTCCTCGACCACCTCACCCACGCCTACGTGGCCTTCCTGCCGGGCTCGGGTACCTCTCGGCGGGCGAAGCTCGCCCTGGCCGTGGACCTGCCTCCCCTCCGCCGTGGCTCGGCCGCGACCGCCCTCGTCCTCCGCCGTTCGGGTGGCCTGCGGGCCGAGCCCCTACGGCTGAACGGCAAGGGGGACGGCGCCCTGCGCCTCCCCTTCGGGCGGGGGACGGTAGCTGAGGTCCTCCTCGTCCTCACGAACGGAAGCGACCGTCTTCGCTGCTGGCAGGGGACCCCCTTCTCGTG
>CAYVCH010000205.1:0-4512 GCA_964449755.1 uncultured Actinomycetes bacterium | reverse complement strand
CTCAGGCGCAGACCCTGACGAGACATGCCCCCGGCGGCCCGCAGCCGGGCCAGGACCCGGTACAGCTCGGCCCCGCCCGCCAGGGGCTCCGCCGGCGGTGGGTCCGCCTCCTCCAGGGCGACCTGGCGGCGGGCGAGGAACCCGCGCACGGCGGCCAGCTCCATGGCCCGGTCCCGTGGGCAGGGGAGGGGGATGGGCTCGGGCTCCTCGCCGGGCACGACGGGCGAGCCGCCCACCAGGCGGACGCGCCGTCCCTCGGGGTCCCGGAGCACCAGCTCCCCCGCGGTGAGCCACCGGTCGGCCCGGTCCCGGGCCAGGGCCTCAGCCAGGGCCCGCAGGCGGTCGCGGACGAGGGCGGCCTCCTCGAACCGCCGGTCCCGGGCGAGGGCCTCCATGCGGGCCTCGAGGGCCGCCAGGAGCCCGCCCGGGCGCGAGAGGGAGGCGAGGAGGGCCCGGACGAGCGCACCGTAGCGCGAGGGGTCGGTGCGCCCGTCGCAGGGGGCGAGGCAGCGGCCCAGGTCGGCCAGGACGCACGGCGAGAACCGGGTGCGGGCCCCCATGGAGCGGGTGCACCGGCGGACGGGGAAGACCTCCTCCAGGGCCTCCCTGGCCAGGCGGGCCTCCCTGGAGGACGGGAAGGGGCCGAGCAGGGCGCCCTCGCCCCTGGCCTCCCGGACCACCTTCACCCGGGGGTAGGCCTCGGCGGTGCCCACCTTCAGGTAGGCCTGGCGGCGCCACGCCCTGCCGCGGCGGTTGTAGGGGGGCTCGTGGCGCCGGATCAGCCGGGCCTCCAGGCCCAGGGCCTCCAGCTCGCTCCCGCAGGGGAGCCCATCCACCGACCGGGCCTCGGCCAGGAGCGCCTCCACCCGGCGGCGCTCGTCCCCGTAGAAGTAGCGCTTCACCCGGGCCCTGAGGTCCCGCGACTTGCCGACGTAGAGGGCCCGGCCCTCCCCTCCGCGGAACACGTACACGCCCGGGGCGGCCGGGAGGCCATCGGCCATGCGGATCTTGTGGAAGTGGGGCCGGCCCCGGGCCCGGACGGCCTCGTGGAGGTCGCCCAGGGTGAGGATGCCCAGGCGCCCACCCAGGCCGAGCAGCCCGTGGAGGACCTCGGCGCAGGCCTCGGCGTCGGGCAGCGCGCGGTGGGCGGGCCGGACCGAGGTGCGAAAGTACTGGGCGAGGGTGGGCAGGCGCACGTTGGGGACCTCGGGCCAGAGCACGCGGCGGGCCAGGCGAGCGGTGCAGACGGGTGGGGGCGGGAGGGGGTCGTAGTCCAGGCGGGCCAGGTCAGCGTTGAGGAAGGCGAAGTCGAACCGGGCGTTGTGCGCGACGAAGACCCCGCCGTCCAGGAACTCCACCAGGGAGGGCAGGACCCCCTCGATGGGGGGCGCCCCCGCCACCGTCCGGTCGTCGATGCCGGTGAGGTCGGTGACGAACCGTGGGATGGGCCGGCCCGGGTTCACGAGGGAGTGGAAGGTCCCCAGGCGCTCCCCGCCCCGGTACTTCACGGCCCCCACCTCCGTGATGGCGCAGTCGGCGGGGGAGCCGCCCGTGGTCTCGAGGTCGACCACGCAGAAGGTCACCTCGCGGAGGGGGACGCCCTCCTCGAGGCGCGCCTGAGTCGCCGTGGCGTGCACGCCGTGCCTCCGCCGGGGCCGCGGCAGGCTGCAGGATAGCGAACGTGTGTTCGGAGGTCAACGGCCCGCGTCAGGCCACCGAGCGGTGCAGGCGGCGCCGCTGCTGCTCGGTGAGTCCGCCCCAGACCCCGTAGCGCTCGCCGTTCTTCAGGGCCCAGGCCAGGCACGTGATGCGGATGCCACAGCGCACGCAGTACGTGAGGGCTGGCCCGGCCTCCTCCTCCGAGGTGGGGAAGAACAGGTTCGGGTCGGCCCCGAAGCAGGCGGCCCGGTCCTGCCACATGTCGGGGGGTGAGGGGTCCGGTGGCAGAGCCCCGAGGTCGATCTGCAGCAGCCGCTCGTTGATCACCGTCCCCTCCGTCTCGAGCCGACGGCGCCCCGGCCCGACAATCCATAGCACAGAAGGGCCCGGCAACTGAAGAGGCCGTTCGCACGTCCCCCTCCGGGCCGACCCGGGAGGCGCTCGAGGCCTACCTGGCCAGCGCGGCCCCCGGTCCCGTCCTTCACGGGCATCGGAGGCTCCGAGGAAAAGGACGTCTCGGACCGGGCGGAGGAGCTCCTGAAGGCCGCGATCCTCGAGTGCCTGGGCGTCGAGGCCGAGTCTGGGCCGCCAGGCCCACGGGTCACGACGAGGCCGGCCTCTCGGCGAGGCCCAGGGGGAGGCCGGTCTCGAGGGCGAGGGGGGCATCGCGGAGGTCCCAGCGGACCCGGGCCAGCACGACCGTGGCCCCGCCGGGGAGGGGGGCGGCGCTCGTCACCTCCCCGGCCTCCCGCCCGCCGGCCACCACCCGGGCGCCGACCGCCACCGGCCCGTCGGCCCTGAGGTGCAGGACGACCCGGGGCGGGTGGCCGAGGTTGCGGACCCTGGCCACCGCCTCCTGCCCCAGGAAGCAGCCCTTCGTGGGGTCCACCAGGAGGGCGTCCAGGCCCGCCTCGGCCGGGAGGGACGCGGTGTCCAGGTCCACGGGGAAGCGGGGGATCCCCCGACGGACCCTCCAGGCCTCGGCGGCCTCGGCCCGGGCCTCCACGAGGGCCGCCAGGAGGGTCTCCCGGGCCCGGGCGGCCGCCGCCGTGGGGACCAGCACCTCGACCCCGTCGTCGAGGGTGGAGGGGCGCCAGGCGGGGAGCCCGTCGGGCGCGCCGCCCCGGCGGGGCAGGCTGAACACGGCGTAGCTGGCGCTCCGGTCCTCCAGGACGACGTCGGAGGAGAGCACGTAGGGCGCCAGGGTGCCGGCCACCGGCTCTGGCTGGGCCGGGTCCTGGAGCAGCAGGAAGCCATCGGGGAGGCGCAGGAGGTGGAAGTCGGCGCGGATGCGGCCCGTGGGGGTGAGCAGCAGGGACCGCCGCAGCTCCCCGGGGCGCAGGCCGGCGACGCCGGCCGTCACCAGGCCCTGGAGCCAGCCCTCGGCGTCGGCGCCGCTCACGAGGCACTTCCGCAGCTCCGAGCGGTCCACGAAGGCCCGGCCAGCTTCCAGGGCCCCGACCTGTGCCTCGAGGTCCTCGCCCACCGCCGCTTCGTCCCGGCCTCCCGCGGTGGGCCGAGGCTCGTCCTCGGCCGGCACCCCGCGACCCTCGCCCACCGTCATTGCCGTCTGCGAGGATACGCGGACGTGGACGTGCCGAGGACCCTGGTGGTCACGAACGACTACCCGCCGCGAGTGGGGGGGGTCCAGCGCGTCCTCCACGGCCTGGTCCGCCAGCTTCCGCCGGACCGGGTGGCGGTCCTTTCGCCGAGCTGGCCGGGGTGGGAGGCCTTCGACGCCGGCGAGCCCTACCAGATCTTCCGCCAGCCCGAGCGGTTCCTGTGGCCCGGGCCCGGCGTCGGGCGGCGGGTCCGGGCGGCGGTCCGGGACTTCGGGGCCCAGGTGGTCCTCTTCGGTGACGCCTTCCCCCTGGCGTTGCTGGGCCCGGGCCTCGCCCGCCGGGGCACGCCGTACCTCGTCGGAGCCCACGGCGTCGACTACTGGCTCTCCCTGGTCTCGGGGGCGCACGCGGCCTACCGCTTCGCGACCTCCTGGGCGTCCCGGGTCGTCGTGATGTGCAGCCGCTTCGTCGCGCGGGTGGTGCGCACGGCCGTGCCCGAGGGCGTGCCGGTCTCGGTCCTGCGCCCCGGGGTGGACCTCGAGCGGTTCCGCCCCGACCTGCCCGGCCAGCCGGTCCGGGCCCGTCACGGCCTGGGCGCGCGGCCGGTGGTGGTGTGCGTGAGCCGGCTGGTCCCCCGGAAGGGGCAGGACGTGCTGATCCGGGCCCTCCCCCGGGTGCGGGCGCGGGTGCCGGAGGCCGCCCTCCTCATCGTCGGCGACGGCCCCGACCGCCGGCGCCTGGAGGGGCTCGCCCGGGAGGCCCCGCCGGGCTCGGTGGTCTTCGCCGGGGAGGTCGCCGAGGACGAGCTGCCCCGTTACTACGCCGCGGGCGACGTCTTCGCCATGCCCTGTCGCACCCGCGCAGGGGGCCTGGAGGTGGAGGGCCTGGGGCTCGTGTTCCTGGAGGCCTCGGCCTGCGGGCGGCCCGTGGTGGCGGGCGGCTCGGGAGGGGCCCCGGAGGCGGTGGTGGACGGGGTTACCGGCCTCGTGGTGGACGGACGCGACGTGGAGGGTGTGGCCGCCGCCGTGGGCGACCTCCTGGCCGAGCCCGAGCGCGCCACGGCCATGGGCCGGGCGGGACGGGGGTGGGTGGAGCGGGGCTTCGGGTGGCCCCGGGCGGCGGAGGTCCTGGCCCAGTGGCTCCGGGAGGCGGCGGGCTGAGTCCGGGGCCCGCTGACGCCGTGCGCGGCCCCCGGGCCCGCTGCGGGGTAGGCTCCGCATGTATGGAGGAGGGCTCCCGGCGGGCGCCCGGGGAGGAGGAGCGCCGCTGTCCGAGCTGCGGAGCTCTGGTG